>JBCCGX010000648.1:0-6047 GCA_039029035.1 Acidobacteriota bacterium
ACGGAAGGTCTCCTCGCCCACCTGTTTGACCGCCACGCCGTCAGCGAAGAGGCCCACCCGATCGAGGGTCACACGCTCGCCGGCCTCGAGGGCGCGGCGCATCGACGGCGCGGTCCGCGGCTCGACGCCGATGATCTTGATCTCGGGCCACAGCGACTTGACGTAGGCCCCGATGCCGGCGATCAGGCCGCCACCGCCGACGGCGACGAAGATCGCATGGATGCGACCGGCGTGCTGGCGCAGGATCTCCATCGCAATCGTCCCCTGACCGGCGATGACGTCCGGATCATCGAACGGATGAACGTAGATCCGCCCCTGCTCCACCGCCAGCTTCTCGGCCTGTTGCCGCGCATCGTCGTAGGAGCTGCCGTGGAGGATGATCTCGCCTCCCAGTTGCCGTACCGCGTCGATCTTGATCCGCGGCGTCGTGCGC
This sequence comes from Acidobacteriota bacterium, assembly GCA_039029035.1. GTDB lineage: Bacteria > Acidobacteriota > Thermoanaerobaculia > Multivoradales > J023 > JAAELT01. The sequence goes on from JBCCGX010000648.1 coordinate 434, forward strand.
GGCATGACCACCAACGCATCGACACCCAGCCGTTGCGCCGCCAGGGCGACGCCCTGGGCATGGTTGCCGGCCGAGGAGGCGATCACCCCGCGGTCGCGCTCGGCCGCGGTCAGCGCCGCCAGCTTGTTGTAGGCCCCGCGCAGCTTGAACGAGAACACCGGTTGCTGGTCCTCCCGTTTGAGCAGCACGGCATTGCCGTAGCGCCGAGAGAGGTTCGGCATCCGGTCGAGGGCCGTCTCCTGGGCGACCTCATAGACCCGGGCCTTGAGAATTCGCTCGACGTAGTTTCGCGGCATGGTGCGCACCGGTCAGATCGTTGTTCGTCGCAGGGTTATCGAAGGAAGAACGGCTCCGGCTCACGGAATGCCGAAGGTGTAGTCGGAATCGAAACGCTCCGGGCTACCGCGGAACGAGCTGCCGCGGAACGGGCTGTTGCGGAAGGAGCTCGGCAACGGGATGGTCTCTTCGACCAACGCCCGGAGATCCGCGTCGTTGACCGACTTCTTGCGATCGGCCAGGTCCTTGAAGCCATGGAAAGCCAGGTCGAGCTGCTCAGTCGACAGCTCGAGACCCATCTCCTCGAGCCGGACGCCGAAGGCGTGGCGACCGCTGTGCTTACCGAGCACCAGCTGGTTGCGCTCGAGGCCGACCGACTCCGGCGTCATGATCTCGTAGGTCCGCTGGTCCTTGAGCACGCCGTCTTGGTGGATGCCGGCCTCGTGCGCGAAAGCGTTGCGGCCAACCACCGCCTTGTTGGGCGGCACCTCGATCCCGGTGTAGGCGCTCACCATGCGGCTGATCTCGGTGATGCCACAGGTGTCGACCCCGGTCGCCAGGCCGAGCTGCGGCCGGCGCGTCGCCAGGGCCATCACCACCTCTTCCAGGCTGGCGTTGCCGGCTCGCTCACCGATGCCGTTGACCGTGACTTCGGCCTGCCGAGCGCCGGAACGGATGCCGGCCAAAGTGTTGGCGGTCGCCAGGCCGAGATCGTCGTGGCAGTGCACCGACCACACCACGTCGTCGGCGCCGGCCGTCTCGGCCATCAGGCCTTCGATCAATCGACCGTACTCGTCCGGCAGGGCGTAGCCCACCGTGTCGGGAACGTTGAGCGTGGTGGCACCGGCCTCGATCGCCGCTGCCAAAACCCGGGCGAGGAACTCCGGCCGTGAACGGGAGGCGTCCTCGGCGCTGAACTCGACATCGTCACAGAGGGTCTTGGCGTAGCCCACCATCTCCCGCACCCGACCGACGACGGCTTCCGGAGCCATGCCCAGCTTGCGCTCCATGTGCAGGTCCGAGGTGGCAATGAAGGTGTGGATCCGCGGCTTGCGAGCTCGACGGACCCCGGACCACGCCTTGTCGATATCGCCCCGGCAGGCACGGGCCAGGCCGGCGATGATCGGCGCCTGCTCACCGCCGCCCACCACCTCGGCGATGGTCCGGACGGCCTCTAGATCGTCGCTGCTGGCGGCGGGGAAACCGGCTTCGATCACATCCACTCCGAGCGCGGCGATACGCCGCGCCAGAATCAACTTCTCGGCGCTCGTCAGGCTGGCACCCGGCGACTGCTCGCCGTCGCGCAGGGTGGTGTCGAAAATGCGGACCGACGGTTCGGTGTCGTGATCAACCATGGCTCTCCTCTTTCTCTTGTCGTCATGCCAGTCAGTCGTCGTTCTCGGCCCAACAAAAAAAGCCCCCGGTGGCTGACCGGGGGCTTCGTAACGTGTGCGAGTGCTTTCTTTCGAGTTCGCCGGGTTACGTTGCCCCTGTTGCCGGAATGACAAGAAGAAGGACAACAGCAATAAGAAGCAGCCCGAGACCCAAGACCTCTCCGATCGGACAACCCAACGCACGCACACGACGCACCGACGCCACATCCACCATGGGATGCAGAACAGACGACGCGGGGGTTGGGGTCGAGAGGTTCATAGGGGGCTCCGTGCGAACGGGCAAAGCGTATGCGGCACGCCGCACGAAGTCCACCGAATGATTTGCGTATCTACCGGCCGCCCGGCAGGTCCCTCCGAATTCTGCCCGCCACGGTCGAGGGCGACCGGAACAAAATTCGCCGAGCTTGCAAAAAGGCCCGGATCCACACGGTTTTCACCCGACTCAACACACACTCCAGGCGGCCTCCATGGCCTTCTGCGGCCGTAGGAGCGATCATGCAGGTGTGATGCCGACGCGCCAAGCCAACCCGCCCTGTCAAGCCACACCCCCCTATGGTGAGCGCTTGAAGCCCCTGCGCTGGCGCGGCCTGGAGGTGTCCGAGTGCGCCTTCCAGGCCGGCTGCCGGCTGCCGGAGCATCCCCACAAACGGGCTTCGTTCAGCCTCGTTCTGGAAGGCGGCTACCGCGAGCGCTACGGTCGACGCGACTTGGCGATCGAGCCGATGCAGGTGGTCTTCATGCCGGCGGCCCACTCCCACTGTATCGAGATTGGCCCCCAGGACTCGCGCGGCCTGCGCATCGAGCTCGAGCCCGATTGGATCGCCGGGCGACAGACCGGAGCGGCGCCCGAGCATCTGGTCGAGCGCCAAGGTGGCGACCTGCTGTGGCTCGGCCTGCGTCTTCTGGCCGAGTTCAGACAGCCGGACGACTGCTCCACCCTGGCGATCGAAGGTCTCACCCTGGAAATGCTGGCCCACGCCACGCGACATCAGCGCCGAGGCGAGAGCTGCCCACCCGACTGGTTACGCCGGGTGACCGAGAGGATCCGCGATGAGCACGATCGTCCCCTGACGGTCCAGGGCCTGGCAGCCGACGTCGGGCGTCACCCCATCCACCTGTCGCGCGTCTTTCGCCAGCACCACCGCGTGTCGATCGGGCACTACCTGCGGCGCACCCGGGTCCGCTTCGCCTGCCGCCGGCTCGGCGAGCCGGAGATCCAGCTGGCCGACCTGGCACTCAGCGCCGGTTTCGCCGACCAAAGCCAGTTCACCCGCGCCTTCCGCAAAGTCATGGGGACGACACCGGGGCGCTATCGCAAGCGCGTCCTGGACCACCCCTGATCCCTGTCCCGAAGCGGCGTTCTCGAGCTCCGAGATCAGGACCGACGATCGGTCGATCGACCTCGAGATCGACAATCCCCTCACCACTGGGTCATCAAGAGATCGCTCTCATTCGAATGCAATAGAGCCAGCGCTAAATAGCGCCCATCGCCGGAGACGGCCATGCCGAGGTCGTGCGACGAATGGGCCAGTTGCCACACGGTGCGCTCCTCACCTTGCGGTAGCTCGTGATAGATCACCGCGCCACTGCCAGCGGGTCGGTCTTCGACATGGAAGACTCCTTCCGGCGTCAGCGCCCAGTCGACGGTCGGATCGAAGTCGGCCAAAACCAGTTGCTCTTCGCCGCCTTCGACAGCCTGACGCCAGAGGCCGTCGATACCGGTCGGCTTGACATAGTAGAGCCAATGCCCGTCGAAGGACTCGGCAGCACTGAAGCCGCCGTGTCGGGTGACCGGCTCGGCATCCCCGTCGGCCAGTCCCCGGCGCCAGATCTGCCACCGGCCGGATCGATTGGAGGCAAAGTAGAGCCGGCTTCCGTCGCGCGACCAGGCGGGCAGGCAGTCTTCGGCGGGATCGGTTGTCAAACGCCGCGCCGTGCCGCCTTCGGCCGGGATGACGTAGACGTCCACCTGGCGCTCGGCACTCGAGTCGAAGGCGATCCAATCGCCGTCCGGCGACCATTGGGGCCGCCCCATGAGGCCCGAGCTGATCGAGGTCAGGCGCTCGGGATGGGCGGCACCGCGCTCGGCCACCCACAATTCACCCGAGCCGGAGCGGTCCGAGATGAAGGCCACCCGTCGACTGTCGGCGGAGAACGCCGGGTAGAGCTCGATGGCGGTGGACGACAACCATCGTTCGGGCTCGAGCGGGCCGTCCAGATCGAGGCGCCAGAGATCGATGTCACGCCGCATGCGCTCGACCACCACCCGGTCGACCGACGGCGCTACCGCCGCACGGACGATGTGGTCGGAGCTCAGCTCCAGATCGCGCACCGGGCCCCCTGCCCGCGGGACCCAGCTGAGGCCGTAGCGATCCTCCCGCCGGCGGACGAAGAGGATCGAGTGGCCATCCGGCGACCATGCCGGCCGGGTCAGCGCCTGGCGCAGATGGGTCAGCTGGTGCAGGGTGCCTTCGGCGATCTGCAGAGCAAACAGATCGCTCATGCCAAAGACACCACGGCGAGCGAACACCAGCTCGCCGCCGTCCGGCGACCACGCCGGCTCGAGGTCGCCGAGGACTCCGGCCGGCGGCGCAGTGAGACGTTCCAGGTAACGCGAGACCACCTCGAGGCGGAACAGTGCCACCGGCTCCCCCGGAGCCGGCCGCTGGGCGAAGGCCAGCCACCGGCCGTCCGGCGACCAGGAGAGGCCATGGATCCTCTCGGGTGCCAAGGAGGCCAGCTCGAGCTCGGGCGCTTCGATTGCGCCTCGCCCGACTGCGCCCCGCCCGATTGCGCCTCGCCCGACTGCGTGCTGCCCGATCGCATCCGATTCGGCGGCCGCCGAAGGGCTCGGCTCCAGGGCCTGTGTGACCATCAGTCGAGTCGCCTCGGTGCCCTGGCGAGCGTAGGCCAGCCGCCGGCCGTCCGGCGACCAGGCGGGATAGATCTCCGGATCCGCATGGGTGGTGACACGCCGTGGGGTCTCGTCGTCCAGACGGCGGACAAAGATGTCGCTCGCGTCGTCGTCCCCGGCGTTCCAGGCAAAGGCGATCCATTCACCGTCCGGCGACAAGCTGACATCTCGCTCCCGGCCGGGATACGAAGTGACCGGCGTCAACTCCGCCATCCCTGGCTGGGGCGGAGACGGCGACTCGGGGCGGAAGCGGCCGGACGCGACCAGCGCCACGGCACCGAGGCCGACCACCAGTGAAGCCGCCAGCCAGCGCCGCGCAGGGGGCGCCCAGCGCCGTACCGCGACCGGCTTGGTCGCCACCGGCTCGGGCTCGCTGGTTGGCCGGACCTCACCGATCAGGCGGTAGCCGACCCGAGGGATCGTCTCGATGAACGCCGGGGTCCGAGCATCGTCGCGAAAGACCCGGCGCAACAACATCACCGCCCGTCGCAACCCTTCCTCGGCAGCGAAGGAATCGTCCCACCCGACCTGCCGCAGCTCCTCGCGCGAAACCACCTTGCCGGGGCTCGCAGCGAGCCGCAACAAGACCCGCATCACTTTAGGTTCCAGACTGGTGGACTCCAGACGGGTGGGCTGCCGATTCGTCGATTCGGCGCCGCAAGATACCCGCAGGCGTTGCGGCTCGATACGCCACGGACCGAGCAGAAAACCGCCCAGCAGTCGTTCGCTTGTCTTCGGATCGAGGTTGTCAGACATCAGCCGGCAAGAGAACCAGAAGGTCAACCATCTGTTCTCTCTTACGGCGGACACGGCGGGAAGTTGCCTGGGCACCGAGGCGGCGCCAAGACGGGGCGCCGAGGCGGCGCCAAGACGGGGCGCCGAGGCGGCGCCAAGACGGGGCGCCGAGGCGGCGCCAAGACGGGGCGCCGAGGCGGCGCCAAGACGGGGCGCCGAGACGCCCTCCCCCAGCCGGTGCCTCCTGCCACCCTGGGGCGCCCCTAGGCGCGCGACGCGGACGCCTGCTACGAAG
>JBCCGX010000649.1:0-6024 GCA_039029035.1 Acidobacteriota bacterium
AGCAGTTGGCCACGCCGCTCACCCGTTTGGTCGTCGTTCGGCAGGCGGAGGACGGCCCGCGCTGGGTGCTGGCCCACGATCGCATGGCCGAGGCCGTTGAGCAGTTGGTCGATGAAGAGGGTCGCCAGGGTCAGCTCATAATCGACAGCGAGCTCCTCGCCCTGCGCCGCTTCGTCACGCTGCGCACGGCGCTCTATCGGTCGCAGCAAATCGTAGCCTCCCGGGCGGGTCGTGGTGAGCAGGAATCGGCGACTCGGGTGCCGAGACGACACTTCCGCCGAATCGACGACCACGCCGCGGCCTTGCTGTGGGACGAGGCCCGCAGAGGTTGGTTCGAAGCCTGCCACCAGCGACGGCGCGAAGACCGAAGGCGCCTCACCGGATTCGGTACCTTGGCGTTGCTCGTTCTCGCCCTGATTGGTTGGGGAGCGTGGGCCTGGGCGAACCGACTGGCACAGCAACGAGCACTCCGCGAGCAGGTTGTCGAAGGTAAGCCCGATACGGCGTTCCTGGCACTCGATCGGCTGTCGACCCAGCCGAATGCCGACATTGTTGAGCTCCTCGGGCTGGTCCGGAAGCGGGATGTTCCGATGGATGTCCTGGAGGGCTTGGGCGGGCTGGACGAAGTCGGCCACAGTGCCGCCGTGCTACGGGCGGTTGAGATGGCGCTGCCTTGGATCGAAGAGGACCCACAGAACTCGGTGCTTTTGGCCAACATGCTCTGGGCGCTCGATTTCACACCGAGCCGGGATCCAGACTCTACCGAGCGAGCGCTCGTTCTGCGAGACCGCGTTCTGGCGCCGCTCCGCCAGTTGCGACCACCTCCACTACCTCCGGAGCCGGGTGATCTGGAGTGGATCACCGTACCGTTTGGTAGCTTTCTGATGGGTCTGGGGCCCGGAGAGCCAGGAAATGACCGCGAGCGTCCCCAACATGAGGTCAGTGTTTCGGCGTTCCGCCTCCAGCGACACGAAGTCACCAACGGGGAGTATCGGCGGCTAGTGCCAGACCATCCGCGGACGGACGGTGACGACGAGCTACCCGTGGCCTCGGTCAACTGGTATGAGGCCTACACCTACGCAGCCTGGTTGGGCGGGCGGTTGCCGACCGAGGCCGAGTGGGAGTATGCGGCCCGAGCAGGCTGTCCCTACGCCTACTGTGACCGTGAAGGCTTGGAGACGACTGTCGAAGCCGTGGCGTGGACGGTAAGGAACTCATCCGATGTGAGCACTTGGGTTCTCGCACCGCGGCCCGTCATGCGGTTGGAGGCAAATCCGTGGGGTTTCTATGACATGCTGGGCAATATGGCCGAATGGGTGGCGGATGGCTACCAGGATTACCCGGACAGTCGACAGAGCGACCCTTGGAGCCCTATAACCCCCGGCAGGACGGGAGTGCTGCGTGGAGGGATGTTTTTTAACCCGTCAGACTGGTCCCGCGTTACTCATAGGAGCCGAGCCCCTCTCGGTTTCGCTCACGTCTTCACCGGCTTTCGTTCGGTGCTTCCGAGGGCGCCTGACCTTCAGCGAGAAGAGCGCCGCGATCAGCGACCCTGATCATGGCCTCGGGTTGCACCACGCGGAAGCCGACAGCCCAAATGCGGCTATCCGATGAGCCCAAGCTTCGCCTACTCGGGTAGATTGCGCTACGCCAGCCAGAGCCTCCACGGAGTATGCGGCGATCGCGGGCGTTGTCTGTCGGGCCAGAAGGATCGGTCTTGGCCGCTTGCGTGTAAGGGCCCATCCACGATGCGGTCAATTCCCAGGCGTTGCCGTAGATGTCAAAGAGGCCCCAGGGATTGGTCTCGAGCTGCTTGATCGATTGCAGTTGGGGCTCTCCGGTCTCTGAGTCGCCGGCGTTGCCAAGCCACCATGCCACATCGTCGAGAGTTGCCTCAGTTCCGTCGTGGCGACAATAGGTATAGGCGCAGCCGGCCCGGGCTGCGTACTCCCACTCCGCCTCGGTCGGCAACCGGCCACCCAACCATGCAGCGTAGGTGTAGGCTTCGTACCAGTTCATCTCGGTGGCGGGCAGGTCCTCTGCCCCCGGATAGTCGGGCCAGAGCTGCCGATATTCGGCGTTGGTGACCTCGTGCGTCAGCATCCGGAAAGGCGAGAGGGTCACTCGGTGACTAGGCGATTCCAGTTTCATGCGAGGCTGGCTTGCCACATCCTCAGGGGCGGTTCCCATCGAGAAAGTGCCGGCAGGGATCTCGGCCCAGTCGGGATCGCCGGGCTCTGGCTGAGGCGGCGGTGGGCGCGCCTGGCGCAGCTGCCTCAGCGTCTCGTTGCGCAAGAGCAAAGCCTTGTGGCGTTGGGCTGGCTCGCGGCCGGCAAAGAGGTCGAGCGCCCAGACCAGGCTGGCGATCAGGACCGGATCTTGAGGATTCGAACGGAGGATCGGCAAGACGAGCTCCGCCACGCGGAGCACAGCGTCGGCGCGCCGCGCCTCACCGACGCCGCCCAACCCCCTCGAGAAAACGTCGAACGGTCGATCCCGCTGGCGTAGACGGCTGAGAATCTTCTCCGTGTCATGGTCCCTCTGGGTCAGCTGATCGAGCGCAGCAAAGGCCACCTCGGGCTCTCCTTCCGCGACTTCGGCAAGGAGTGCCCGGTGCCGGGCCCGCTGGTCCGCAACGGTCCAGGTTCCGAGGACCACCAGCAGAAGCAGGACGATTGCCATACCCCGCTGAACGATCTTTCGCCGCCGCTCTCGGCGTTGTCGTGCTCGGCAAGCTTCCCACCATTCCCGGTGCGGACGGCGCCAGAAGAGCACTTCCTGGTTGGCCTCGATCGTCGCGAAGTGCCTTGGAGGAACTTCCGTCGACTGTCTCGAGTCACCCGACGCATGGAGACGGCTCTGGAGCGCGACGAATCGCCGCAACCCGAGGATCTGGGAGTCGACACCGAGGCCGGCCCACTCGCCTTGGTCGACGACTCGCACCAGCACCTCGGCCAGCCGATCGTGGGCTAGTGCGTAAGCCCACGGGTCGGGACCCCCATGGCGCAATCGTTTGAGCACGACGAGCCGTGTCCGTGCGGTCGAGAGCTTCTCCAACGCGTCGCGCTCTTCTGGCCCTAACGCCCGCGACAACGCCTCGGCCATACGCCCTCCTTCTCGTTTTGCATGCCCTTCGGCGAGCTCACGCAGGACGAGAAGCGCGCGGCTGCGGGCCATGCGGGTGGCTGCGTTTCCTGCCGCGGGCTGGGGGAATGCGAGGTCAAGGGCTCGGCGCAGATGGTCCTCTAAGGCCCGGTCGATCAGCTCGTCAGGCTCTTCGGGTACCGTGACCACAACCGAGCTTCCGGCCTGTCCGCCACTCGGTTCCCCGGATTGGTCGAGCAGGTGCGCCAGCACCACCTGGAGCTCGGGCACCAGGGGGGCGTCGGGCCGGCGGATGCGAGCCTCGGCAAAAGCGTGAGCGAGGCGCTCCGCATGGCCCCGAGCGAAGGCCCACGGGAAGCGCTTCCCGCCGGTTCTTAGAGGTTTCGCGATCGCCTCGAGGAACACCTGGGCCGAGGACGACGTCGGATCGCCCGATCCCGGCATCGGAGTCGCCAGCGGGCGCAAAGCCCACGCCAGGAAGCGCGATGGCCGCGAGAGATCGTGCGGTAAGGCCTCGATCGTCTCGAGACCGGCCTTGCGCGCGTCACTCAGCACGTCTTCGAGCCATTCGAGCAGTCGGCCGTGGTACTCCTGCCGGTAGGCCAGAAGCCAGCGGCAGGGCGATCCAGCCGACCCGGGAAGACGTTGGGCCGAGGCCGCCAGCAGCGGCCCGAGCTCAGTACGACCAGCGACGGCTCGAGGCGAATCGACGCCATCCTTCAACAGATCCTCGAACTGGTCGATAACCAGCAGCGGAGGGGTACCATTCGCCTCATGACCTACCGAGACCAGTCGGTTGATGAAGCGCCGGGGATCGGTGCAAGTGTCGGGGGGACGGCCCTCTTCCGATTCGATGAGGTCCGTCAGCAGCCGCTCTGCGAGCCCTGGCTCGGTGGGGTGACGGACGAAGGCCACCGGCTGCCCGGCAGCGCGCAGCCGGGGAACCAGACCGCCTGCCAGGAGCGAGCTCTTGCCCGTTCCCGAGGCCGCGTGGAGGCCGAGCACGGTCAACGGGAGGCTGAGCTTTCGCCGCAGGTCGGCGAGATCGTCGTCGCGGCCCGCCATCAAGTCGGGATGAGTGTAGGGGAGGAGAAGTGGGTAGGGACGAGAAGGCAGCTCGGGGGGCAGGAACTTTCGCAGCTTACAGCCAACTGGCAGAGTCAGCGAGGATTGGGTGTCGCGCTCGGTGGCTTGAACCCGTTCGCGTACCAACCGGCGGAATTCGGCCTTGTCGTCGAAGTCGGTAGCAAGCCGGGCGAGCTCGCCGCGGAAGTCCTTCACCAGGGCGCGCGCTTCGGGAACCTCCTCTCGCAGTTCCGGCGCGAAGTGACGACCGGTGAGGAACGCCATCACCGGGAGGTCGTGCGCGAAGGCGCTGGTCACCTCCCAGCAGGTCCAAGGCAGGAGCCCATCGCCGCCGAGCGCGACGGGCGGAACCGGTCCACAGCACCAGCCGACAATGGCGAGCAGAGCGTCCGAAAGGGCGACTTGACGCTCGCAAGAGGCTACGGGATTCAGCCCGCGTCGAGGGATGGGATCCCGCAGAGCAGGCTCATGCCCGAGCTCGCGGACGACGTCGGCTGCGACGGTGCGCAGAGAAAGCAGCTCGTCAGGAGTCGAAGTGATGAAAAACCGCATCGTTTGGAGAACGCGCGATCCGTCAGTCAAATGGTTCGTGCGCTGCGACTCCGGGGACTGGCATGCGGCGATAAGTCTTGCTTAGCTACCAATCCGTCGACTTGTAGTCTTTGAGGAACTGGCCCCAGACATGCTCGCCGGTGTTGGTGCCGGCGATGATCGGATCGACGATGCGAGCCGCGCCGTCGATGGCGTCGAGGGGCGGATGGAAGCGGTGCAGGTCGCGTTTGCGGGCGGCGATGGCCTCGGGATCCTCGTCAGTGATCCAGCCGGTGTCGACGCTGTTCATGTGGATGCCGTCGTTGTGGTAGTCGGCGGCGGCGGTGCGAGTCATCATGTTGAGCGACGCTTTGGCCATGTTGGTGTGCGGGTGGCGGGTGGTCTTGGCGTTGCGGTAGAACTGGCCCTCGACCGCCGACACATTGACCACGTGCTGGTCGCGCTCGCCACCGGCGAGGAGCAGAGGCTTGAGACGGGCGTTGAGCAAGAAGGGCGCCACGGCGTTGACCAGGTGGACCTCGAGCAACTCGACGGTCGGCACGTCGGCGAGCAGCATGCGCCAGGAGTTGGTCTCGCGCAGATCGATCTGCTGCCAGTCCTGGTCCAGAGCGCCGGTGGGGAAGAGCTCTTTCTGGGCTGGCTGCTCGTCGGACAGCAAGGCGACCTGGGAGAGCTGCGGCGCGGCGACCAGGCCGACCGCTTCGCCCGCTTTGGGGTCCACGAGAGCGAGCCCTTCCGTCGCCGAGTGCGTCGACTCGGGGCGCAGCTCTTCATAGGCTTGCACCAGGCGACGCGTCGTTGCCGGCATGCCTTCCAAGGCGGCGGCCTCGCCGGCCATCATGTGCTCGTAGAACGCCGGCGGGCGGCGCACGGTCTGGCAGGCGTTGTTGACCAGGTAGTCGAGCCGGCTCTCGCTGGCCAAGAGCTTCTGGCAGAACGCCTCGACGCTCGGCGTGTGGCGCAGGTCGAGGCCGTAGACCGTCAGCCGATTGGACCACTGCTCGAAGTCGGGCTCCTGGGAGTAGCGCATGGCGCAGTCGCGTGGGAAACGGGTGCTGACGATAAGACGGGCGCCAGAGCGCAGCAGCTTGAGCCCAGCCTGGTAGCCGATCTTCACCCGGCCGCCGGTCACCAGGGCGACGCGTCCCGTTAGATCGGCCAACTCACCGCGCTTGGCGAAGTTGAAGTCGCCACACTCCGGGCACAGCTGATCGTAGAAGTGATGGATCTCGTGGTAGTCGCGCTTGCAGACGTAGCAATGGCGCGCCTCGGGTGTGTCGC
>JBCCGX010000650.1:0-6023 GCA_039029035.1 Acidobacteriota bacterium
ACGCCGAGCTCGGTGATGCGCGAGCGGAAGGTGACGGGCACGACCTCACCGGCGGTGTCGCTCGACGAGGGCAGATGCGCCTCGAGGGGATCGGTCTCGATCAGCTCGTCGGGGCTCCAGCGGTCGAGCAGTTGGCCGGGCGGGTCGCCTTGGCGCACGGTGGACGAGAAGAAACGGAAGCTCGCCGACTCACCGACCACCAGGCCGCCCCCACCGCCGGGTACATCGACCTCGCTGCCCTCCTCCATACCCTGGGGCACGACGCACAGGGCCTTGAGGGGTCGCGGCGCGCCAGGGATGGCCAGGCCGGCGGTCTCGATGCCGAGATAGTAGGAGCGCGCGACGCCGCCGCGAATGCGGATGCCGCCTTGCACCTTGGTGGCGCCGTAGTAGGCGGCACCACGGGCCACGGCGTGGTCCAGGTCGGGCTCGCCTTGGAGGGGCTGCGGCGCCTGGTCGTACCACGAGCCCAGGACGTCGAGCAGGCGCTGGCGCAGCAGCCGCGGTTTGAGCACGCCGCCATTGAACAGCACGTGGGTCGGTCGGCCCTCGTGGCGGCCGAGGAAGTGGGCGAGGTGCCGCGTGATCGCGGCGTCGGATTCGAACGGCAGACCGACTTCCATGAAACCCGAGCCGCGCTGCCCCATCGGCCGATCCTGCAGGCTGCACTGGGGGAAGAAGCCGTCGACCAAGGTCGCGGTGATCGGCTGGCGCTCCAGGTCGACCGAGATGGTGCCGCCGATCAGGCGGCTACCGCGGCCGAGCACGGTGACCGGGTGGGCCTGTGGGCCATCCTCCCGCAGCAGGCTCTCCTTGGCCTGGCGGCAGGCATGCCACAAAGACACGGATTGCCAGGCGTCGACCTCGACGCCGCGCTCGGCGAAGCGCCCCTGGGCGAGGTGGGCCAGGGTGAGATCCATGTTGTCGCCGCCGACCAGCAAATGGTCGCCCACCGCCAGGCGGCGCAGGGTGAGCTCGCCATCGGCCGCTTCGACCCCGATGAGACTGAAGTCGGTGGTACCGCCGCCGATGTCGGCCACCAGCAGGCGGTCGTTTTCGCCCAACTCCTCGCGCCAGCGCTCGCCACGGTCGGCGAGCCAGGCGTAAACCGCCGCCTGGGGCTCTTCGAGCAGCACCAGGTCGGCCGGCAGGCCGGCGGCAAGGGCGGCTTCGCGAGTGAGCTCCCGCGCTGCAGCATCGAAGGACGCCGGCACGGTGAGCACGACTTGCTGCTCGGCCAAGGGCGCTTCGGGGTGGGCGGCGTTCCAGGCGGCGCGCAGATGCTCGAGGTAGCGCTGCTGGGCGCTGACCGGCGAGATCTGCGGCACCCCTTCCGGCGCCTGCCAGGGCAGGATCGGCTGATGGCGGTCGACGCGGCTGTGGCCGAGCCAGGATTTGGCCGCCACCACCGTGCGGGTCGGCGCCTCAGCCGAGCGCTGCCGCGCCCACTCCCCCACCCCGTAGGCGGGCCGGTGCAACCACGGCAGATCGTAGCTGCCACTGGACGCCTCGCTGTCGGTGGCGAGGTACAGGAAGGACGGCAAGGCACTGCGCTCGCCGACCGTCGACGCGGCCAGAAGCTGCGGCACGGCGAGCAGCTCGAGACTCGGCGAATCCGCCGTCAGATCGCTGTAGGCGATAACGCTCTGGGTGGTCCCCAGGTCGATGCCGATGGCGTAGCGCGCGCTCATCCTTGGACCTCGACCTCCGCCGGCGCCAGCACCATCGCCGCCTCGGCATCGCCACTCCAGGCCGGCATCTCGCACTGCCCGGCCTGCCAGCCGTGGTGCTGCAGAGTGCCGCTGTAGGGCGGCTCACCGGCCACGTCGCCGGTCAGGCGGAAACGGCCGGGATCGAAGCCCGCCGGGACCTGCAGGCTGCTGCCTTCGGCCTCGGATCGCAAAGGCTCAGGCGCGAAGATGCGCCGCACGACACTGCCCAGGTCGCGCTGCACGTCCCGCGCCGCGGCGCCCACCTGGGAGTCGTCGTAAGCGTCGAGGGATTCCATGACGAAATCGAGGAAGCGCGCTTCGCGCTGTAGGGTGGAGACCAGGGTCAAGGCCGCACTGCGCTTGGCCTCGACCTGCGTCGGGGCCGCCGGCGTCGCGGCGGATACGGCGTCGCCACCGCCGTCCGCAGGGGCGCCCTCCAGCAGCCATCCCCGCGCCTGCTCGGCGAACCGAGCATCGCGCAGCACGCGAAAAAATGCACGCAAAGCCAAACCAAGGGTCTTCATCATCGAGGCCTCATCTGTCGTTGATCGGGGAGCAAAATCAAAGATGGCGGCGCCATCGAGGTGGGATGGCAACCCTATCAGGCATCGGCTATATAGAGCCAGACGCCGCACCTACGGCGGCCAGCCGACATTGGACAGTCTTGAACTGCCTGACTCTTACCTTGAAAAATCCGGAGTCGGCTCCGAATTTTCAAGGTTGACAGGCCTCAGGCCGGCGCCGTGCGGCGCGGCCGGACCGCGAAGGCGACGCCGGCGACCACCAGGGCGCCGCCAGCCAGCATGCGCAGGGTCAGGGGCTCGTCGAGGACCAGGGTGCCGACGGTAACCGCCACCACCGGCACGGCGTAGGCGATGAGGCTGAGCTGGGTGGCGGACAGGTACTTCAGAAGCCAAAAGTAGAGCGAGAAGTTCAGCGCCGAGCCGAGGACCGCCAGGTAGAGGGTGGCGAGGACGGGTGCCGTCGCCCAGACAATCGCCCGATCCTGCTCCAGGCGCCAGGCAAAGGCACCGATCACCAGCGCGGTGATTGCCATCGGCGGCGCGGTCAGGGCGAAGGCGCTCAAGTCCTGGCCCCAGCGCTTCACCACCACCTGGGCGATCGCCCCGCCGATCGGTGCCACCAGCACCCAGCCCGCGGCCCAGCGCACTTCTGGCAGGGCCAAGGCGCCGACGTCGTCCGAGAAGATGACCGCCACACCGGCAAAACCCGCCGCCACGCCGACCAGCGCCAAGGGCCCGAGGCGCTCTTCCGGCAGGACGACGTAGCCGAAGAGAACCACGAAGAGCGGCATGGTGGAATAGAGCAACGACGTGAGCCCCGAAGGGACCCACTGCTGCGCCCAGTAGACCAGCCCGTAGGTGACGCTGAAGGACAGCAGCGCTTGCACGAGCCAGATCGGCAAGCTCTTCCAGCTGCCCAAGGACTTGCCGCGAGCCAACGCGATGGCGCCCAAGAGAACCGACGCGATAGCGAAGCGGATCGCCACCCCCGTCAGGGGCGGGATACCACCGAGGCTGATCTTGATGACGCTCCAGGTGGTGCCCCAGATCACGATCAGGAGCGCCAGGGTGGCGGTGACGACGAAGCGACTCGGCGGGTTCGGCATCGGCGTCTTCAGCTCCCTATAGTCCCAGTCGACCTACCTCGAAAGATGCTGTTTCGCAAAACCGTTTTGCCGATCGCGGAGCGGCGCTCGGATCCCTGAGGACGGCGCGGAGGCGTGTTTGAGCATGACCTCAGTCGGTATGGCAAGGTCTATTGAATAGCTACAACAAGCCTCGGAGCAGGTCATGCGAGTTTAGCGCAGCGCCGCCCGCAAGGGGCCGAGCGACGCGGCCCTGAGTTTCGGAACGCTCGCCCGATCAGCTTAAGGATAAATCTTGTACAACATCCGCGGGTACGGAATCGTCTCCCGCAAGTGAGTCACGCCACTCATCCAGGCGACGAAACGCTCGATCCCCATACCGAAGCCGCTGTGCGGGAAGCTGCCGTATTTGCGCACGTCCAGGTACCACTGGAAGGGCTCGATCGGCAGCTCGTGGTGCTGCAGGCGCTCGAGCAGCAGATCATGGTCGTGGATCCTCTGGCTACCGCCGATGATCTCGCCCTTGCCCTCCGGCGCGATGAGATCCATCGCCAGAACGGTGTCCGGATCGTCGGGATCCGGCTCCATGTAGAAAGCCTTGATATCGGTCGGGAAGTGGGTCACGAAGACCGGCTTGCCGAAGTGGTCGGCGAGGACGGTCTCGTCATTGGCGCCGAAGTCGTCGCCCTGGGCGATGTTGTTGCCTTCCTTCTGCAGGATCTCGATCGCCTCGCGGTAGGTTACCCGGGGGAACGATCCGGTGGCTTTCTCGAGCTTCGACGTATCCCGCTCCAGCACCTCGAGATGCCCCGCGGCCCGCTCCAGGACGCGGCCGACCAGATATTGGATGAACTCTTCCGCCAGCCGCACCAAACCTTCGAAATCGAGGAAAGCCACTTCCGGCTCCACCATCCAGAACTCGGTCAGGTGACGCCGCGTCTTGCTCTGCTCGGCCCGGAAGGTGGGGCCCATGCAATAGACCTTGCCGAAGGCGGCACAGGCCGGCTCCAGGTAGAGCTGGCCGGACTGGCTGAGATAGGCCTTGTCGCCGAAATAGTCGGTCTCGAACAGGGTCGAGGTGCCCTCGCACGAGGTCGGCGTGAGGATCGGCGAGTCGATGAGAGTGAAATCGCGTTCGTAGAAGAAATCACGGATCGCCTGGCACACCTCGCTGCGCACCCCGAGGGCGGCACGCTGGCGGCTGGAGCGCAGCCACAGGTGGCGATGCTCCATCAGGAAGGCCGTACCGTGCTCCTTCTTGGTGATCGGATACTCTTCGGTCAAGCTGCGGACGGCGAAGTCCGTCGCCTGGATCTCCACTCCGCCGGGTGCCCGCTCGTCGGCCCGCGCGATACCGGTCACCCGCACCGTCGACTCCTGGGTGACGCGCTTGACGTCTTCCCAGGCTTCCTCCGAGACCTCGGCCCGGCTGACGACGACCTGCACGATGCCCGAGCCGTCGCGCACCTGGAGAAAGCCGATCTTGCCGCCACGCCGCTTGTTGGCGAGCCAGCCGCGGACAGTGACTGTCTCGCCGGCATGGGATTTGAGATGACGTACGGAGATGGTCAACTTCGAAGCTCCGCTTGGGAAATCGTTTGAGGGAGAAGGTTCCGGGAGGCTGAGCTGGCGACAAGTCACGTCCGGCGGGACACTTCAGGGCAGGGCAAGGCGTCGCGTAATAGGTCTGCTTGGGGCCCGAGAACGGAGGAGGGATTTTACGGGGCGTCCGACACCAGGTCAAGCTGTTCGAGAGCCGCCGCCGCCGCCCCCTGCTCGGCCGCTTTTTTGCTGCCCCCTTCGGAGGCTCCACGGACGACACCGTCGACCGAGCACTCGACGGTGAAGCGCTTGCAGTGGTCGGGTCCTGACTCGTCAGCCACACGGTAAGCCGGCAAGCCCCAGCCCCGGCCCTGCACCACCTCCTGCAGGCGGGTCTTGGCATCCGCCACGGTCAGCCGGGAGCGGCGCTCGAGCGACGCTTCGAGATAGCGCTCGACCACCGCCCGAGCCGCTTCGAGACCGGCGTCCAGGTAGATGGCACCAAAAATAGCCTCCACGGTATCCGCCAGGATCGAGGCTTTGGTACTACCACCGGAGCGCGCCTCGCCGACCCCGAGGCGGATCTCCGGCCCGACGCCGATCGACTCGGCGTAACGCGCCAGCACCGCGGCCGAAACCAGAAAGCTCTTCTGCTTCGCCAGCCGCCCCTCCGGCTCTTCGGGAAAACGGTCGTACAGCCAGCGCGAGGCGATCAGCCCGAGCACTGCGTCGCCCAAGAACTCGAGGCGCTCATAATTGTCTTTTTCGCCGCGCTCGTTGGCGTAGGAGCGGTGGGTCAGGGCGACGCGCAGGAGGTGGCTGTCCGAAAAGTTGAAGCCGATCGCTTCTTCGATAATGCTCATAGGCGTCAGCCTACCGCGGTTGGCCGCTCGAGACCAATCGACACCCACGAGCCACCTCGGCTCTCGGTTCGCAGCGTGGTCTGTTCAGTAGGCGCTGCTCAGCGTAACGTCACCGGCGCCGTTTCTCCGGCGCTCACCGTGGCGCTGCCGCTCCAACTGCGGCCGTCGGCCGCGGTCACCTGCAGTGTCCACGGTCCGGCAGCGAGGTTGGCGAGGGTCGCTCGCCCGTTGCGCAGCGGGTGCTCGGCGGCGACCTCGCCCCAGTGGTAGGCCCGATGCGGCCGGCCGTCGGCGCCG
>JBCCGX010000651.1:0-6014 GCA_039029035.1 Acidobacteriota bacterium
GCGGACGAGCCCGAGGCCTGCCGCGGGGTGGACGACGAGGCCGGTCTGAAGCGGGCCCTGCTCGGCCTGGCGACCGCTGCCGGCGAAAAGCTGACGCCGAAAGAGCTCGGCGCCCGCGCCAACCGGATTCGTGCCGAGCGCGAGATCCGCGCCACCCTCGCGGCCCTCGAAGCGGCCGGCTCGCCGGCGCGCTACGTCACCGCCGACGTGCGCGACGCCAGCGCTCTGGGCGAGGCCCTCGAAGGGGTGCGTGAGGCCTGGGGCCCGATCACTGGCATCGTCCACGGCGCCGGCGTGATCGCAGACAAGGCGATCGCCGAGAAAACCGACGAGCAATTCGACCGCGTCTTCGACACCAAGGTCGACGGCTTGGCGAAGCTCCTGGCAGCGACCGCCGAGGATCCCATCCGGCTGCTGTGTCTGTTCTCCTCCGTCACCGCCCGCTGCGGCAACCCGGGGCAGAGCGACTACGCCATGGCCAACGAGGTGCTCAACAAGATCGCCGCGGTCGAGCGGCGGCGGCGTGGTGAGAGCTGCCGAGTGAAGTCGCTCAACTGGGGCCCGTGGGAAGGCGGCATGGTGACGCCGGAGCTGGAATCGCGCTTCGCCGAGCTCGGCGTCGCCCTGATTCCCCTCGCCACCGGCGCCCGCATGCTGGTCGACGAGCTCACCGCGGCGGACAGCAGCGACCAGATCGAAGTGGTGCTCGGGGGCGCCCCGAACCTCGGTCCGGCGCTGGAAGACCACACCGTCGAGATGGACGCCTTCGTCAGCCGGAACAGCCATTCCTTCTTGGACAGCCACGTCATCGGCGGTACGGCGGTCTTTCCCGTCGTGCTCGCCCTCGAGTGGTTCCATCGCTTGGCGCGGGCCCATCGGCGCGATCTCGAGGTCACCGTCTGTCGCGATCTCAAGGTCTTGCGCGGTATCCGCCTGGAGGGCTTCGGCGAAGCGATCGAGGGCTTTCGTTTACGCAGCCGCCAGCTGACCAACGGGTCGGGCTGTGAGCTCGCCCTGGAGTTGCACGACGCTGAAGGTCACCCGCGCTACAGCGCCGTCGTCGACATGGCCCAGCCGGGTGACGTCGCCCGGCCGAACGCAGCCTCGATCCCCCTGATCGAGCCCTACGCCGGCCCGGCGATCTACGGCGGTGCCCTCTTCCACGGCCCGGCCCTGCAGGTCATTCGCGAAATCGAAGGGCTGGCCGGCGAAACCGTTGTCGGCGTCCTCAACGGCGGCCGCGAGATGGGTTGGGACGCCGATTGGCGCCTCGACGCCGCGGTCCTCGATGGCGGCCTGCAGCTCGCCGTTCTGTGGTTCGAGCAGACCCGCGGCGGCGCCTCTCTACCCCTCGCTATCCGCTCCGTGCGGACCTATGTCGATGGCCCCCTCGCCGGACCGCTCCGGGGCGTCGCCCGCTGCGAGGCGCGCGATGCCCATCGGGTCGTCGCGGACATCGCCTTCTCCGATGACTCGGGACTGATCGTCGCCGAGCTGCGCGGCGTGGAGATCCTGCGCCGGCCGGATGAGCCGGAGACGACGCGAGCCATCGGCAGCGATACGGGAGTGATGGAAGCCGTCAGCTGAGTCGCGTGGGCCGTGCTCCGATGAACCCAGGCCCCACCTGTTGACACTTGAAGATCGAGGTGGGGCAAGCCCAACCTACTGCGCTAGCCGCGCCGCAATCGACCCATGAAACCGTCATTCGAACCCATCGCCATCGTCGGGCAGTCCTGCGTTCTGCCGGGCGCTCTCGACCCGGCCGCGCTGTGGCGCGCGGTCGCCGAAGGTCGTGATCTAACCTCAAACGCACCCGAGGGGCGTTGGGGCTTGGATCGACGGCTGGCGCTGACCGATCCGCCCGGCCGCGTCGCCGATCGCACCTGGTGCGATCGCGGAGGCTACGTGCGTGGCTTCGACAAGATCTTCGACGCGACAGGCTTCGCGCTGACGGCGGACGAGATCGACCGCCTGGACCCTCTCTTCCGCTGGGTGCTGCACACCGGCCGCGAGGCCCTCAGAAGCGCCAGCGGCGGTGACCGAACGACCGAAGAACGCGCCGGAGTGGTGCTCGGCAACCTCTCCTTCCCCACCCTAGGTGCCAGCCGCTTCGCCGAATCGGTGTGGCTCGGTGAGGACCACCCGCTGCGCCACGAAGGGCACGACGTCGACCCGCGCAACCACTTCATGTCCGGTTTACCGGCCCACCTCCTGGCCCGCGCTCTCGGCCTCGGTGGCCCAGCCTTCGCCCTCGACGCCGCCTGCGCCTCCTCGCTGGTGGCCTTGAAGACGGCCTGCGACACCCTGCACGACCGGCGCGCTGACCTGATGCTGGCTGGCGCGGTGAGCTGCGCCGACGATCTCTTCATCCACATTGGCTTCTGCGCTCTCGACGCCCTATCGCCCACCGGTCGCAGCCGTCCCTTCCACGCCGAAGCCGACGGTTTGCTGCCGGCCGAGGGGGCAGCCTTCGTCGCCCTTAGGCGGCTGAACGACGCGGTCGAGCGCGGCGACGAGATCCTCGGCGTGATTCGTGGCATCGGATTGTCCAACGACGGCCGGGGTGGAGGTCTCCTAGCCCCCTCCGAAGCGGGCCAGGTCCGTGCCATCCGGCGAGCCTACGAGGTCGCCGGCCTGGCGCCCAGCGACATTTCTCTGGTGGAATGCCACGCCACCGGCACCAGCCTCGGCGACGCCACCGAGATCCGCAGCCTCGGTCAGCTCTATGCTGCCCGGGACAACGGATCTATGGAGAAGGTGCCGATCGGCTCGCTGAAGTCGAATCTCGGCCACCTGATCACCACCGCCGGCCTCGCTGGACTGTTCAAAGTCTTGGCAGCGATGCGCGCCGGGGTCAGGCCGCCGACCCTGCACACCGATCCGCCGAATCCGGTGCTCGAAGGCTCGCCGTTCCGTCTCTTGACCAAGGCCGAGCCCTGGCCGAGTAACGGTCCGCGCCGCGCCGCCCTCTCGGCCTTCGGCTTCGGCGGCAACAACGCCCACCTGCTGGTCGAGGAGTGGCGGCCTGACGCCCCGCCCCCCCTAGCCGCGGGCACCACCAAGGCTGCCGACCCGCCGGCCGAGGAACCCATCGCCATCGTCAGCCTGGCGGCGATGGCGGCCGACGCGGCCGACACCGACCGCTTCGCCCGCTTGCTCTTCTCCGGCGAATCGGGCCTGCAGCAGCGCCACGATGGCACCGTTGCGGGCATCGCAGAGCCGATCGAGCTCCCCCTCGTTGGCCTCGGCTTTCCGCCCAACGACCTGCGACAGACTTTGCCGCAGCAGCTCGCCTTGCTGGCCGCAGCGCGCGAGGCGACGGGCGCTCTCGCCAGCGACCTACCGGGTGAGCACACCGGCGTGCTGATCGGCATGCGCTGCGACGCCGAGATCGCGCGCTACGGTTTGCGCTGGCGCCTCGCGGGCTGGGGCGAGGGCGCTGACGCGCGGTGGCTCGAAGGCACTCGGGACAACATCGTCGCCGGACTGCAGGCAGCAGGGGTGGTGGGCACCATGCCCAACATGACGGCCAATCGGATCAACAGCATGCTCGATCTCGGCGGGCCCAGCGCCTCGATCTCAGGTGAAGAGGCTTCCGGTCTCGTCGCCCTCGATCTGGCACTGCGCGCGCTGCGCCGCGGTGAGCTCGATGCCGCCATCGTCGGCGCGGCGGACTTCTCCTGCGAGCCGGCCCACGAAGTCGCCGTCCGGGCGCTGATCGGCGAACGCATTCCAGGCGATGCGGCGACGGTTCTGGTGCTCAAGCGGCTCGATGACGCCCGGCGTGATGGCGACCGGGTCGTCGCGGTGATCGAAGGCACCGTCGAGTCGCCGGCCGAGGTCGGCCATGGCTTCCACCTAGTCCACGAGGGCGAAAACGGCGCCAGCGACGAGCAGCGGTGGGACCTCACCCCGCGCTTCGGTCACGCCCATGCTGCCAGCAGCTTGCTCCACGTCGCCGCCGCGGCCCTGGCCTGCCACCATCGCGCCTTACCGCCTACGGCGGCTGCGGGCGCCCCCACACCCTGGCTCAGCCGAGGTCCGCGACGCGTCGAAGTGGCCTTCGGCGCCCTCGAGAGCCGTGGCGCGGCTGTCCGGCTACGCGATAGCCCCGAAAGCACCCCAGCCGGCCTACCGACAAGCCCCATCCCGAGCATTCGCCTCTACCGTGGCGCTGACCGCGCCGAGGTTTTAGCCAAGCTGCAGAGCGGACGTCACGAGACAGAAGCAGGTGACAGTACAGGTGCAGCCCGGCTGGTCCTGGTCGCCGGGGACGAGACCCAGTTCGAACGTCGACGCGACGCAGCTCGGCGGCTGCTGACCGGAGGGGCCAACGGCGAAGCCCAGCATCCCGGCGACAAGACCCCAGGAGTCTACTTCCGCGACGCCTCGCTAACCGGCGAGCTCGCCTTCGTCTTCACCGGTGCGGGCGCTGCCTACCACGGCATGGGGCGGCAACTGCTGCTCGCCATGCCACAGCTGCTCGATCGCCTCGCCCATCGCATGCAAGACATGCCGGTGGCTGCCGCCTGGGTCTACCGCCGAGAAACCGAGGCTCTGACGCCTCTGCAACAGCTCTGGGGCAGCTCCTTCCTGAGCCAGGTCCACAGCGAGCTCAGCCGCGGCCTGCTCGGCCTCGAGCCGACCGCGGTGATCGGCTATTCTTCCGGCGAGTCCAACTCGTTGATGGCGATGGGCGTGTGGAACGATCTCGACGCCCTGCATCGCGACACGATCGAGTGTGGCCTATTCACCGACGAGCTCGGCGGCGCCAACGGCACGGGCTTCGCGGCACCGAGCCGCTACTGGCAAGCCCGCGGCCTGGAGGCGGGTGCCTGGACCAATCTCCTACTCAAAGCGCCGGTCGAGCGTGTCGAAGCCGCGTTAGCGTTCGAGAAACAAGCCTACTTGACCCTCGTCAGCAGTCCCGAAGACGTGGTCATCGGCGGCGAGGCGTCGGCCTGTCAGCGCGTCGTCGAGGCCCTCGGCGTCAGTGCCTACCCCCTGGGCTACGACCTCGCGGTCCATTGCCCGGTGGTCGAGGAAGTCGCCGAGCGCTGGCTCGAGCTGCATCGCCGCAAGACCACCAACGTACCCGGGGTCCGCTTCTACAGCCACTCGACCTGCAGCCACTACCAGCCCAACCAGGAGAGTGCTGCCGCCGCCATCCTCGGTCAGGCGATTCGAACCCTACGCTTCCCCGAGTTGGTCAAACAAGCCTACGACGACGGCGTCCGCATCTTTCTGGAACATGGGCCACGCGGGCTGTGCAGCGGTTGGATCGGCAAGATCCTCGCCAGCCACGGCGTGCCCGAGAACGACTACCTGGCCTTGCCGCTGGATCGCGCCGGCGGCGCCTC
The DNA here is from genome assembly GCA_039029035.1 of Acidobacteriota bacterium. GTDB lineage: Bacteria > Acidobacteriota > Thermoanaerobaculia > Multivoradales > J023 > JAAELT01. The sequence continues at coordinate 5,361 of JBCCGX010000651.1, forward strand.
TCTGCGCCAGACCGCCGAGACAGTGGCGCAGCTGTTGGCGGCCGGAGTCGACCTGCGCTGGGACCTGTTCCAAAGCGACTTCGACGAACGCGGCAAGGCTTCAGTCAAGACCCTGTCCTTCCCAGCCCACTGGCCACCGGTCGACATTCCAACTCCTCCCACCGCTAGGGAGGAGTTTTCAAGGCCCGAGATCCCGATGAAAACAATCGCACAGCCTCAGATCATGGCCGCTGCTCCTACCCTCCCACCGGTGCTGGACGAGGTCGTCGCCGCGACGCCGGAGACTCCTCTCACCATGGCAACGCCTGCCGCGGCCACGGCTCCGCCCGCCGCATCCCACCTCGACAAGGATGAGCCACCGGCTCCAGCGCCCACCGAGCCTCCGGCAACGATCCTCACCGCCCCCGCTGTGGCAGAGCCCATTCAGGGTACAGCTTCCGCCGAGCCGGCGCCCGTGGCCTCAGTCACCTCGCCGATCAGCGCACCGCCGACCACAAGGCCGATCAGCCCCGTGCATCCCGACGTCGTCGCCCGACTTAGCGAGCTGCAAGCCAGCGTCGCCACGGCTCAACGAACGTTCCTCAGCTCCCAGGCCCAGGTCCATCACCAGTTTCTCGCCCTGCGCCAGAAAACCCTGGCCGACCTGCTCCACGC
>JBCCGX010000652.1:0-6005 GCA_039029035.1 Acidobacteriota bacterium
GATCTACCTGGATCTGGAGAGCGCGCTGCACTACTTCCAGGTCGACATCAGCAATACGGTCAGCGTCGTGGATCCGGAGACCGGTGAGCCTGAAGACACGCGGGTGGGCGAGCCCCAGGAGTACGGCCGCTTCGATCTGTCGCCGACCCTCTCGATCCCTCTGAGCAACCTCTCGTGGCTCGGCGCCGAAGTCGAGCTGGGCGGTCGAGCGACGTTCTACACCGAGTCCTTCACCTCTATCACCCCGGAGACCCCGGACCGCACCTTCGATGGCGGTGACCTGGAGCGCACCTTCCCGCGCGCCGGCCTCGACATCATCGGCCCGAGCATCTCGCGCATCTTCGACAAGAAGATCGGCTCCTTCAGTAAGTTCAAGCACATCGTCGAGCCGCGGATGAGCTACGCCTTCGTCGGCGACTTCGACGAGCAGAACAACATCTTTCGGTTTGACGAGATCGACAACCTGAGGCCGGTCAACGGCTGGCTGTTCTCGGTGACCAACCGACTGATCGCCAAGCCGTCGGACGCCGACAAGGGCGGCGCGGTGGAGATCGCCTCCCTGGCGATCAGCCAGGGCATCAGCCTGGACGACGATCTGCCCGGACAGTTCTCGACCCGTGATAGCCGGTTCCAGACCGACGAAGGCCCCCTCGGCGTGGCGCTGCGGATCAACCCCAGCGAGGAGACCAGCGTCCGCCTCGACGCAGCCTTCAACACCCTCTTCGGCTCACCGGAGATCCAATCCCTGCGCCTCAGCGGCTCCACCCGGCTGGGTCGGCATTACGTCGGGCTGTCCTGGTTCTCCGACTGGCGGATCGACTTCGACCCCGCAACCTTCCCGGTGCTCGACCCCGATCTGCTGCCCGAAGAGATTCCCTTCGACACCTTTGACGTGCTCAGCACCAAGCGCAGCGAGCAACTTCGCTTTTCCACCAAGCTCTCACTGCTACCGGAGAGGCTGACCCTCGAAGCCGAGCTCAGCTTCGACGTCCTCGGACGGTTTCGCGATCCCTTCGATCCCGACCAGGGGCGCAACGCCTGGGACCTGCTGCAGCAGCGCTACTTTCTCAACTGGACTTCGCAGTGTCTCACCTGGCAGCTCGAATATCGTGAATCGACCTTTCGCGACATCGAAGAGCGCGACGTCCGCTTCTCGATGACGCTGAAGAATGTCGGCACATTCCTCGATCTGAACGATTCGTTCTGAGTCGCGCGGCACACCTGCAAGTCATCTGTCGCCGGCCGATCTGTCGAATCGAATAGCCTTCTAGCCCATCTGTCCCGAGTCCGATCTGTTCCAAGCCCGTCTGTTCCAAGACTGTCCGTTCCAAGACCGTCCGTTGCAAGACACAGCCTCTCTTCGAGACCCTTCGCTGTCCTGAGCGCGGGTCCTCGGTTCAAAGGACATCCCATGAAAGGTCTGATTCTCTCCGGTGGCAAGGGCACGCGCCTGCGTCCCCTGACCTACACCTCGGCCAAGCAGTTGGTGCCGGTCGCCAACCGCCCGGTATTGTTCTTCGGCATCGAGTCCATCGTCGCAGCCGGCATTCGTGAGATCGGCATCATCGTCGGCGAAACCAAGGACGAGATCCGCGCCGCGGTGGGCGATGGCTCCCAATTCGGCGCCGAGGTCACCTACATCGAGCAGGACGCACCGCGCGGGCTGGCCCACGCGGTGATGATCGCCCAGGACTTCATCGGCGAGGACTCCTTCGTCATGTACCTGGGCGACAATCTGATCGCCGGCGGCATCACCAGCTTGGTAGAGGAGTTCACCGAGCTCGGCTGCAACGCCCAGATTCTCCTTGCCGAGGTGCCCAATCCGCAGCAATTCGGCGTCGCCGAGCTGAGTGATGACAACACGATTCGCCGCCTGGTCGAGAAGCCCAGCCAGCCGCGGAGCAACCTGGCTCTGGTCGGCGTTTACATGTTCGATTCCAACATCTTCGAATCCGTCCATCGGATCAAGCCGTCGAAGCGCAACGAGCTCGAGATCACCGACGCGATCCAGGACCTCATCGACCGCGGCTTCGAGGTGCACCCGCACAAAGTGCGTGGCTGGTGGAAAGACACCGGCAAGCTGGCCGACATGCTGGAAGCCAACCGAATCGTGCTCGAATCCTTCGACATTCAGCGCAGCTCCGGCAAAGTCGGCGAAGGTAGCGCCATCGAAGGTCGAGTGACTCTCGGCGAGGGCGCCGAGCTGATCAACTCCCTGGTCCGCGGCCCGGCGGTGATCGGTGCCGGTAGCCGGCTGGAGAATGCCTTCGTCGGCCCCTACACTTCGATCGGCGACCAGTGCCAGCTGGTGCGCTGCGAGATCGAAAACTCGATCGTCTTGAGCGGCAGTGAGATTCGCGACATCGGCCAACGGATCGACGGCTCGCTCGTCGGCCGCAACGTCCGTATCGTCAAGACCGAAGCCAAGCCCAAGGCCTACCGCTTCATGCTCGGCGACAACTCCGAGGTCGGCATCAACTGAGCCGGAGAGACCTGTCATGAGAGCATTGGTTCTAGGCGGCACAGGCATGCTGGGCAAGGCGGTGACAGCGCATTGGCGCCACCGCCAGCAGGCGGTTCTTGCCCTGAGCCGCCAGCAGGCGGACATCACAGACCGCCGAGCGCTCGACGCCGCCTGCCAGTCGTTCCGCCCCGAGACGGTGATCAACTGTGCCGCCTTCACTCAGGTCGATCGCTGCGAGACCGAGCGCGACCAGGCGATGGCGGTCAACGGAGCCGCGGTGGGCAATGTTGCCGCGGCGGCGCGAAAAGTTGGTGCCCGGCTGATCCACATCTCGAGCGACTACGTCTTTGCCGGCGATGCGGACGCCCCGTACACCGAAGACGCGACGACCGGGCCGCGCTCGGTCTACGGCGAGAGCAAGCTGCGGGGTGAAGAGGAGGCCCTGCAGCATCCGGACGCCCTGGTGGTGCGCGCCAGCTGGCTCTTCGGCCCCGGTGGGCCCAACTTCGTCGTCACCATCCGCAACCTCCTGGCCGAGCGCTCGGAGCTCAAGGTGGTGGACGATCAGATCGGCTGCCCGACCTACACGCCCTTTCTCGCCCGAGCACTATGGGATCTGGGCGAGGCCGAAACAAGCGGCATCGTCCACTACTGCAACCGAGACGCGGTCTCGTGGCATGGTTTCGCTACCGAGATCGCTCGCGCCGTCGCCCCGGCGGCTCGGGTCCTGCCGGTGCCCACGTCCGAGTTCCCCCGACCGGCCCCGCGACCGGCTTTTTCAGTACTCGCAACTCAACGCTTCGAAGAAGCGGTCGGCCGCCAGGTAGAGCCCTGGATCTCAGGCCTCGCCGCTTTTCTGCAATAGGAGAACATTCATGAAGGCTCTGATTACCGGGATCACCGGTTTCGCCGGCTCCCACCTGGCCGAGTACCTGCTGGCTCACCAGCCGGATGTGGAGATCGTCGGCATCCGGCGTTGGCGCAGCCCGATGGAGAACATCGAAGACGTCGCCGATCGCCTGCATCTGGTCGAAACCGACCTCACCGACTACCACTCGGTCTACCGAATGTTGGAGAAAGTCCGGCCGGACTACATCTTCCATCTGGCGGCCCAGAGTTTCGTCCCCACCAGCTGGAACGCGCCGGCGGCCACCCTCGAAGTCAACGTCATCGGCCAGACCCACCTCTTCGAGGCGGTGCGCGCGCTGTCGATCGACCCGGTGATCCAGATCGCCTGCTCGAGCGAGGAGTACGGCCTGGTGCACCCCGATGAGACGCCGATCAACGAAGGCAATCCCCTGCGCCCGCTGTCGACCTACGCCGTGTCGAAGATCGCCCAGGACTACCTCGGCTACCAGTACTTTCAGAGTTACGGCCTCAAAGTGGTGCGCACGCGCGGTTTCAACCACACCGGACCCCGGCGCGGCGAGGTGTTCGTCGCCTCGAACTTCGCCAAGCAGTTGGGCCGTATCAAGGCCGGTCTCGACGAGCCGGTGATCCGGGTCGGCAATCTGACCGCGGTGCGCGACTTCACCGATGTGCGCGACATGGTGCGCGCCTATTGGTTGGCGGTCACCAAGGGCACACCGGGTGAGGTCTACAACATCGCGACCGGCAGCGGCATCACCATCCAGGAGCTTCTCGACCGGCTGATCAAGCTCACCGATGTCGAGGTGACCGTCGAGCAGGATCCGGAGCGTATGCGACCGTCCGACGTCGAGATCCTGATCGGCGACAGCTCGAAGTTCCGTGCCGATACCGGTTGGCAGCCGGAGATCGATCTCGACAAGACCCTGGCCGACATCGTCGAATACTGGCGGCAGCGCATCGCGGCCGGCGAGTGAATCGATGCGGGTCCTCGTCACCGGCGTCGGCGGCTTCGTCGGCCGCCCGCTCGCCCGCCATCTGACGGCGGCGGGGCACCAGGTCTTCGGCCTGGCGCTGACCCGAGAGGCCGGTGACGATGACTCGATCGAGGTTGCCGATCTGCGCCAACGGGCCCAGGTGGAGCGCGTCGTCGAGCGCTGCGACCCGCAGGCGGTGATCCACCTCGCCGGCCTCAGCCGAACGAACGCCTCGCGCGAGGAGTACTGGCCGGTCAACGTCGAGGGCACCCGGCACCTGGTCGAGGCCCTGGCCGATCGCCCGATCGAGCGTTTGCTCTTCGCCTCTAGCAGCCTGGTCTACGGCCCGGTCCCGCCGGACGAGCAGCCGATCGGCGAGGTGCGCCCGCCGGCCCCGAAATCGCCCTATGGCGAGAGCAAAGTCGCGGCCGAGGGCATCGTGCTCGGCCACCCGCGTGGGATCGTGGTGCGCTCGTTCAACACCATCGGCCCGGGGCAACGCTGCGGCTTCGTGGTGCCCGATCTGGCCCACAAGCTGGCCGCGATCCGCGATGGTGCGTCGGCCGACGGCGTGCTGCACTGCAAAGACCTGAAACCCGAGCTCGATTTCCTCCACATCGAAGACGCTGTCGCCGGCTACCGAGCGATCCTCGAAGGCGCCGAGCCTGGCTCGATCTACAACCTCGCCAGCGGCGAAGCGACCTCGATCGCCTACCTGCTCGAACAGCTCCTGGCGATCTCCGGCATGGAGGTCGAGGTCGAATCGCAGTGCTCCGATGCCCGGGTCTCGATGCGCGGAGACAGCCGCCGCTTGCGCGCCCTGGGATGGGAGCCGCGCAAGACCGTGGCCGATGCGGTGCACGATTTCTGGCAGGCTTTCGATCCAGCGAGCTGAAAGGCCTCCATGCGCTCACCGAGCAGCGCTCCCGGTCTCCGTCGCAGTGAGCTCGCTCGCAAGCTGATCCATGTCGCCGCCGGTCTAGGTGCCTTCGCGGTGGTGCTCCTCGGACCGGTCCGAACGGCAGCCCTCACCGCCGGCCTGGTGGTGTTCAATCTCGCCATCCTGCCGCGTCTCGGTGGGCGATGGCTGTGGCGCAGCGACGAGATCCAGCGCGGCCTCTCGATCGGCATGGCCTGGTACCCCATAGTCCTCTTCGGGTTGAATCTGGTCTTCTGGCAGCGACCCGAGATCGTCGCCGCGGTTTGGGCTATCCTGGCTTTGGGTGACGGCGCCGCCACGGTTGTCGGTCTGGCCTTGGGTCGCTCACGACTGCCATGGAACCCGGCCAAGAGCTGGGCCGGCGCCCTGGCCTTTTGGCTCTGCGCCTCCCTTGGCGCCGGCGGCGCGCTCTATTGGACATTGACCCAAAGAGGCTACGAGCCGGCTCCGGGCTTCCTGCGGGTCACTGCGGTGTGTATCGCCCTGATCGCCGCTTTCGTCGAGACCTTGCCGCTCGCGGTCGACGACAATCTCAGCGTGCCACTGTGCAGTGGCGGCCTCTTGTGGCTTGTTCTGCAGCGCGAAGGCCTTTGGCTGGCCACCAACACGGCGCAGCGATGGGCGGTGGTCGCGTCCACCTTCGTCGCTATCGTCGGACTCCTCGGCATCGTCGCGATCCTTCTACGCCAACGGACCCGTTAAGATAGAGCGCACAGGAGCTAGCGGTGAGCGAGACACTCCAACAGAAGACAGACGA
>JBCCGX010000653.1:0-5957 GCA_039029035.1 Acidobacteriota bacterium
CACGGTTATGGCATGGGAGTGACGGCGGCGGATTTCGACAACGACGGCTGGCTCGATCTCTATCTCACCAACTTGAGCGGCAATCAGATGTGGCGCAATCTCGGCGGCGTCACCGGCGCACCGACCTTCGAAGACGTCACCGAGACGAGCGAGTCCGGATCGAGCCGTTGGAGCGTACCGGCGGTGGCCTTCGACTACGATCGCGATGGCTGGCTCGATCTCTTCGTCGGCCACTACCTGGACTACTCGGCTGGGTCCAACAAACGCTGCACCGACGAGCTCGGCGTGCCCAACTACTGCGGCCCCCTGGCTTTCGCTCCCTTGCCCGATCTGCTGCTGCGCAATCGAGGTGACGGGACCTTCGAAGACTTCAGCCGCGAAGCCGGGATCGATGGGGAGTTTGGTGGCTGCCTCGGCGCCGTCGCAGCGGATTTCGATGCCGACGGCTGGCTCGATCTCTATGTCGCCAATGACGGTCTGCCGAATCAACTGTGGATCAATCGCGGCGGCCGTGGTGAGAGCGGCTTCGAGAATCGGGCGCTGCTCGCCGGCGCGGCGGTCAGCGGCCAGGGGCACCCGGAGGCCAGCATGGGAGTGGCCGTCGCCGATTTCGACGCTGATGGTGACGAGGACCTCTTCCTCACCCACCTCAACCGTGAGACCAACACCCTCTACCTCAACGACGGCCGCGGTCTCTTCGGAGACCGTTCCGCTCCTAGCGGCCTCGGCGCGCCGAGTTACTCCAAGACCGGCTTCGGCACCGGCTGGCTCGACTACGACAACGACGGCTGGCTCGATGTGCTGACAGTCAACGGCGCGGTGAAGGTGATCAAGACCTTGAGCCTGGCCGGTGATCCGTTGCCCCTGCACCAGACCAATCAGCTTTTTCGCAACCTCGGCGACAGCTCGAAGTTCGAGGACGTCTCGCAAACGGCGGGTTCTGTGTTTGCTCTGAGCGAGGTCAGCCGAGGCGCCGCCTTCGGCGACATCGACAACGATGGCGATACCGATGTCGTGATCAACAACAACAGCGGCCCGGTGCGTCTACTGATCAACCAGGTCGGGCAAGATCGCTCCTGGCTCGGCCTGCGGCTAGTCGATGCAGCAGGCCGACACGATCGATTGGGTGCCCTGGCCGGCGTCGTCGGCAGTGACGGCACGACCCGCTGGCGCCGGGCCGGAGCTACAGCCAGTTACGCCTCGTCTAGCGATCCCCGCCTGCTCTTCGGTCTTGGGGACGGTGCGGAGCCCATTACGCGAATCATCGTCCATTGGCCGGACGGCAGCTCCGAGCAGTGGAGCGCCGAAGAGATCGCGGTGGGCAGTTACACGACCTTGCGCCAGGGCTCCGGCACTGCGAGCACGCCTCGGACGCCAGCGGGCTGAGTCCTTGAGCCCTGATGCCTCGTCCAGTGCCATGTCTTCGTGAGAGTCTTTCCTCGGTCCACCGGCTGGTAGACTTGGCAGCGATAGACGATGGTGCACCGCTGTTGCGCAGACAGACACCCGTAGACAGACCTTGCGCAGGCAGACCTTCCGAAAGCTGGCCTGTACAATCCTAGACGCAGAGCCGGCTCGAGCGGCGACGGAGAAGAGCATTGAGTGGTTCACGCTTGTTGTGTCCAGCGAGGCTTCGCCTCAGACGGCGAGTCCCGTATCGGCGCTCAGGGCAGCTTGCCATCTTGTTCGCCGCGATTGTCTTGGTGGCCGGCTGTACGCCCCAGACCATCGAGCCGCCCGCGGACCTAGAACCGGTGGCTCATCCGGATCTAACGGCGATCGAAGAGGTTGCCCGAGAGCAGCTAGAGGCGCAACGTGCCACCCTCGAAGCCAAGCTCCGAAAGACCGACGATCGGATGGAGCTGGCGGGAGCTTTCGGGGATATGGGCGAGCACTACCATGCCTACGAGCTGTTGCCGGCTGCAATCGCCTGCTACCGCAACGCTGTGAAGCTCGACCCGGGAAGCTTTCTCTGGCCCTACTACCTCGGCACGGCCCAGCAGACCGCGGGCGATCTGGAAGCCGCTTCGAAGAATCTGGAGCAGGCTATCATCCACCGCCCCGACGATCCTGCCGCTTTGCTGCGACTCGGCGAAGTGCGGCTCGCTCTCGGCGATGCCGCCGGCGCGTCTGAGCCTTTCCGCATGATTCTCGGCGACGCTGACTATGTTGCCGCGGCTCACTTCGGCCTCGGACGAGCGGCGACAGCGGCGGGCGATGCATCAACCGCGGTGGAACATTTCGAGAAAGTGCTCGCACACCAACCGGACGCCGGAATCGTCCACCATTCCCTGGGTATGGCGCTACGCCAGGCCGACAGGATGGACGAGGCCACGGCCCATCTGGAGGAGAAGGGCTCGGGAGAAGTTCGGGCACCGGATCGACTGATCGAACGGATCGAAGCCCTCGCCATCAGCTCAGGTGCTCACCTCCGCAGAGGTAATCGGGCCTTGGTAAACGGCCGGCTCGACGAGGCCGCAGCGACATTTCGTCAGGCGGTGGAAGCCAACCCTGACTCTGCAGAGATACGGCGCAATCTTGCCCATGTCTTGTTGCGCCAGGGCCAGGTCGATCGTGCGATTGAACAGCTCACTACCGCGGCCGCCAGCGAGCCCGATGATGTCTGGGTCCACTTCGACCTCGGCAATGCCTACATGAGCAAGGGCTTCGCCGACCAGGCGATCAGCTCGTTCAAGCGCGCCGTCGAGCTCGACCCGACTCTGGTCAAGGGCCACTTCAATCTGGCGAATGCTCTGATCGGCCGCGAGCGTTGGCAGGAGGCACGCCCTCATCTGGATAGCGTGCTGCAGCTTGAGCCGGAGAACGACCGCGCCCGCTACCTCTCGGCGATGAGCAGCCACCACTCTGGCGATAACCAAACCGCCATTGCTTCCCTACGCCAGCTCTTAGCGGAAGATCCGAAGAACACCGTGGCCCGTCAGGGGCTGGGCAGTATCTTGGAAATCACGAACCGGCGGCAGGACGCCTTCGAGGTCTACCGTGATGGATTGGATCTCGATCTTCCGACCCAAGACAAGATCGCCTTGGTCGACCCCCTGGCCAAGCTCGCCTGGCGGCTCGGGCATCGCGAGCTGTCGGTCGGCTACTGGCGCCAGGCGACCGAGCTCGACCCGAGCTCCAGCGTCGCCTTCACCCAGCTGGCCAACACGTTGCAGCTCACCGGCAACCGAGCGGAGGCGCGTGCGCTCTTCGCCCACGCCGTGCAGCTCGATCCGCGCAATGCCACCGCCTGGCTCTCCGAAGCAAGCTTGTGGGTTCTGGACAAAGACTACGGCGCCGCGCGCGATCGCCTGGAAGAGGCGCTGCGGGTGGCGCCGGACCATCCCGGTATCAACCACACCCTCGCTCGTCTCCTGGCCACCTGCCCCTCGTCCACCGTACGCAACGGCCGCCGCTCACTGGCGCTGGCTCGCAAAGCGCTTGGTCTCGAGAACAAGCTCGAGCACGCGGAGACCGTCGGTATGGCGCTGGCCGAGCTCGGCCAGTTCGAAGAGGCCATCCGTTGGCAAACGGGCCTGTTGAATCAGGCCGCGCTGAGCCAGGATCGGCGGGCGATCAACCAACTGCGGACGACCCTCAGGGTCTACGAAGCACGGCAGGCCGTTCGCATCTCGGGCAGCTGACTCGATCATGTGGAGCCAGGTCTTGCTGGTGTTGCTGGGCGCGGTGGCTTCGAGCGTCCTGACGCTCGGCCTGGGCTTCCTGTTCTTCGATCGTTACTACAAGCGACGGCTCGAGCGAGAAATGGACGAGCGCTTCAGCGACTACTCACAACGCCTTCAGGCCACGATCGCCGAGGAGGCTGAAAAGGCCGGCGATTCCATCGCTAAGAAGGTCCGTGTCGGCGTCGTCGAGGGCATCACTTCGATCCCTTCGTCCGAGGTACTTCAGGGCACCACCCAAAACGTGGTGAAGACCGGCGTCGATCTGGTGGAGGCCGGCCTGAGCACCTTCCTAGGCGCCAAGTCGCGGAAGCGGTAGTGGAATCCCTCGACGTTTTTGGCGCACGACGGCTCGCGCTGGCTCGTGCCGGCCTGCTCAACCCCCGCTGGACCGGCCTGCCGAACAGCGCCCGCGGCAACGGTAAGAGAGCACGCGAGGCGTCCCACGCGGTGGTCCGACGATTCGGTTACCTGCAACTGGACACGGTCTCCATCGCCGGAGCTCGCAGCCATGCCTTGGTGCTGCTTTCTCGGCTCGAGGGCCTCAGCCCAGAGTTGCCGGAGAACCTTCTGCGCCCGGGGGAGCCACTTTTCGAGTATTGGGGACACGAAGCCAGCTGGCTTCCGATGGAGCTCTATCCGGTCCTCGCCTTTCGGCGCCGGGACTTTCGGGAGCATCCCTGGTGGGGCGATCTCATCGGCGAGAACCCGGAGGTCGCGGACAACATCCTGCGACGGATCCGCAACGAAGGCCCTCTGCGCTCGGTCGATCTCGAGGGCCGGGGTAGCCGTGGCTGGTGGGACTTGAAGATCGCCAAAAAAGTCGCCAGCCACCTTTGGTCCTCCGGTGTGCTGGCGATTCGCCAACGCAAGAACTTCCAGCGTTCGTTCGATCTCGCCGAGCGCGTCATCCCCTCAGACCTGCTGCAGCGAGAGGTCCCTTTCGATAGCGCTCTCAAGACTCTCTTGTTACGCGCCCTGGCCGGTCACGGCTGGGCGCAGACCGGCACTCTAGCCTCCACATGGCGACTGCGCAATCTGCAGAAACCGATCGCGACGGCCTTGAGCGAGCTGGTCGAAGACGGTGAGGTTCAGCCCTGCAGTTTGCAAACAGACACCGGCCGCCAGCTCAAAGGTTGGATTCGTCCTGCAGACCTCGAGCTGGCGGCACGTCTAAGGCGGGTGCGTCCGGCCAGGGACCGCGGCGTCTTGCTTTCGCCCTTCGATCCGGTGCTGTGGGATCGTCCACGGGTCAAGACTCTCTTTGATTTCGAGCAGTTGCTCGAGATCTTCAAGCCCGCACCGCAGCGTGTCTATGGTTACTACTGCCTGCCGGTACTCGCCGGCGATCGCCTGGTAGCGCGTTACGACCTGAAGGCCGATCGCAAGCAGGGCGCGCTGAACGTCCTCTCATTGCGCTTCGAGACGGAGGATCCGGTGCCCGCTGTCGACCAACAAGCGGCTCGCTCGGCCCTCGAGCGATATGCCGAAGCGCTGAAGCTGCGGATCAACGCTTGAGTCATTTTAGAGCCGCCTGTTTAGCAAGCAGCAACAAAACGGCCGGCGTCTCCGCCGGCCGTTCTTGATATCCAACTAGGAAGCTGAGCGACTACTTCTTGTCACCCACCTCAGCAGTCTCCTGACCCAACTCGTAGTCCACCAGCTCGAGGACGGCCATTTCTGCCCCGTCGCCTTTTCTTGGTCCGAGCTTGGTGATCCGTGTGTAGCCGCCTGGACGGTCGGCAAACCGCGGAGCGATGTCATCGAAGAGCTTCTTGACCAGGTGCCGATTGGAAAGAAAACGACGCACCCTCCGGCGCGCGTGGAGAGTACCCCGCTTACCTTGGGTTATCGCTTTCTCGAAAATCGGCCGCATCTCTTTGGCCTTCTCGAGCGTCGTAATAATCCGCTCGTGCTCGACCAACGAAGCCAACTGGTTGCGGAACAGCGCTCGGCGGTGAGCGCTGGTCCGGCCTAGCTTCCTGCCGTGAACCGCGTGACGCATGCTTATCTCCTTTGCGAGATCAGGAAGGGACCTCGACGCCCGCGCCGGGTGCATGCTCCGGGACGTCCATGCCGAACTGAAGGCCCAAGGTGCCGAGCACCTGTTGCAGCTCTTCCAAGGACTTCTTACCGAAGTTCTTGGTCTCAAGCATTTCCCGCTCGCCCTTGCGGACGAGGTCGCGCAACGTATGAATGTTGGCGTTCTTGAGACAGTTCGCCGAACGGACCGAGAGATCCAGCTCGTCGATCGATTTGCCCAACAGTTTGTCG
>JBCCGX010000654.1:0-5955 GCA_039029035.1 Acidobacteriota bacterium
GAGGAAACGCGCTTCCTGCAGCCTGCCAGTCTTCGCCAGGTGCGAGGCAAAGCCCTTGACTCCCTCCGCCGCGTGGCGGCCGCCGGCGGCGATATCGGTCATTTGCCGATAGAGGGCTACCGTGGCCGAATCGAAGCCGCTCTGCTGATCGACAGCGACGAGCTGCTTGAGACGGTCCCGCGGTAGCTCGTGGCCGAGAGCCGCTGCAAGAGCCGGATCGTGACCCCCCGAGTCGTCGCCGGAAGTGAGCGGCGCCGGCAGGTCGAGGACAATCGAACCGCGGTTCTCGTCGACTGACCAATCACGCCAGTACACGGTCGACGTGCGCAAGGTCAGGCCGCTGTGGGGCAGAATAGTCTTGCGAGAATCACCGTAGTGGCTCGTCTTGCCACCGATCTCTTCGCCGACAAAGGTCACCTGGGTGTATTGCTCGAGAGCCGTGCACAGTTGGATGGCGGCTGAAAAGGTCTTTCTGCCAGTGATGACGTAGAGATGGCCCGGCTCGATGGCCTTCTGCCAACGGATCAACGCCAGAACCAGAGTCCGGTTGAGATATCCGTTGCCGCCGCTGTTGTGGCGCAGGTCGAGAATCACTCGATCGATCGACTGGGCTTCGATCAGAGCAACGAGGCGCTCGACGAACTCCGAAAGACTCTCGTCGGCATGGCTGCCGATTCGGTTGAGCTGCACATAGACAGCATCGGCCGCCGGTAGATGTTCGAACCAATACCAGGCGTCGTTGTTCTGCGCCCACAGCGGCGCCGGGGCGCCGGTCAGGTCGCGAGCATGAACCCACTCGGGCTCCCCGTCCCGGGGCAGTGCCGCGAGCGCATGCTCAGTGCGCCGACCCTGAGCGGTTTCGAAGACGAAGCGGACTGGGTCGATCTCAGTGACGATGCCCGCAGCGGCGAGCATCTCGGGGATCGCCAGGCGCGTCGGCGCCACGAGCCTGAAGCTCGATTCATTCTCGATGGGAATGAACGGACGGATCGCGGCGAGCGCTTCGGCCGCCGTCTTGGTGCCGATCTGCACCACCTTCGCGCCGGCGAGTGAGCGATGCTCGGCAGTGGCCTGGCGGACGAAGAGCCCGTCGTCATAGAGATAGAGCCGCAGCGGCAAGACGTGAAAGTGCTCGAAGTCATCGTTGGCCGGCGGGTCGTTGGAATGCCCTTGATACAAGCCCAGCTGGTGGCGGGAGACCGGCAGCGTGAGGCGTGTATGCCCGTCCTGGAGAAGAGCGACGAGGCGCGCCAGCTCGGCGATGACGGCGTACGGCTCGAGCTTCGGGATGCGGCGGTCGAGCTGGGCAACCGCGGCATCGAATTGCTGGCGGGTGACTTGATGAAAAGGATCGCGGTGTTTCTCGCGGATCGCGTCGGACAGGACGCGAAGATCCTCGCGCCAGTGTTGTACGTCCCGTCGCGGCGGTGGCTCTGAGCCCTGGGCGTTGCCGGCGTAGGGCTGGCCAAGGAGCGAGAGCAGAACGAGCAGACATGAGGGGGCCTTGAAGACGTCCATTGACTTCTCCTCGAAAACGAATGAACTGTGTTTCCGAACCGTCTGCGATGTCTCGCCAGCCACGCCCGCGGCTGGCTCCGGACCGACCTGTTAGTCGATGGCGCCGTGGTCGAGGAGCAACTCGACCACCTCGCCATGACCGCCGCGCCGCGCCATGCCGAGCGCCGTTCGGACCTCGGCCCTGTCCGCATCCTGATCCGACGGCACCGATTGGCTAACGTCGGCGCCGCGGTCGATCAGGAGGCGAACCGTCTCGAGGTGACCGCTGCCAGCGGCACGGATGAGTGCGGTCTCATCCCCGAGGACCAGATGATCGATGTCGGCGCCGTGGTCGAGGAGCAACTCGACCACCTCGTCATGGCCGCCTCGCGCCGCCATGATGAGCGGGTTGCCATCGCCTGGAACTCCAGCGTCGACGTCGCTGCCGGCGTCGAGCAGGATCTCGACAATCTCACGGTGACCGTTGCGAGCGGCGGCGATCAGGGGATTGCCATCGCCGGTAGCGGCCCGGTCGGGGTCGGCTCCTGCGTCGAGCAGCTGCCGTACCCACTCACTGTCGCCGGAATGAGCCGCCATGATCAACAAGGTCCCGTCGCCTTCGACAACGCGGTCGAGATGGGACTCTGACTCGCTGGCCCGGACCAGCCGAGCGGGCGCCAGGATGGCGAGGCCGAAAACGACGAGCAGCGAACAAGTGAGGATCTGGATGCGCTTCATGGTGGTTCTCCTGATGGAGGGATCGAGGATAGCGGCGATACGTCGGGAGAGCTCGCTGCGCCTGAGGAGGGCTACGGCGACGGTAGGATCGGTGCCGGCTCTGGGTTGGGCTCGCCGGGCCATGTCGAGCAGCCGCTCGGCATAGGAGGTGGCGCCGGAGCCGAGGAGAAGGACTCGGTCGTCGCAGGCTCTTTCCGCTTCGAGCGTCAACCCTCTGGCCGCCATCCACACCAGGGGATGAAACCAGTAAAGGGCGCAGGTGAAGCGGGTGCAGAGATGGACGCCCCAATCGAACCGTCCGATGTGAGCCAGCTCATGCGCCAGAATATCGAACCGCTCCTCGGCGTCGAAGTCTCGGGCCGCAAGGGGGAGGAGCACCCTCGGGCGAAAGAGACCCCAGGCCATCGGAACCCGAACGTCAGGGTGGGTGGCGAGGTGTACAGGGCGGCGGATCGATAGCTGTCGGCCGAGCGTCGCGAGCGTGTCGCGCCAGACCGGATCGTGCGTCAGATCCTGAGCTCCCTGCCTCAGCCGCGACAACTGCACCATGCCGGCCCCGAGGCGGAGGAGGCCGACCGCTGTGCCAGCGAGCCAGAGGAGCACGATCTGCCTTGGTGACACCGGCGCCGAAGGAGCCCTTGGTACGATCTTCTCGGCTCTCCCCAACTCGTCGCCGGCCAACGCTCGGTTGTGCCCAGCCTGACCCGCCGATATCTGGCCGTCTGGCGCTAGACGGTTCGCTGTCGAGGTCGATTGAGCAGGCGGCAACCAGGCCAGCTGACGTGAGGGCAGTGCCACGGCGAACAAAGGAAGCATGACCAGGGCTGTCAGCAGTGCGCTCCAGACGACATGACGGCTCGCCGCGGAGGCTCGACGCAAGACCCGGTTCAATCCGAGGCCGAGAACGAGCAACAGGCTGCCCTTGATCAGGATGTCGATCAGCAGCGCCCACTCAGTCATCCGCGTTGCTCCCGTTGCCGAGCGCTTTCGATCATGGCGGCAATCTGATCGAGCTCCTCCGGGCTCATCTCCCTGGCCGAGCGCCCGAGGAGACTGGTGACGGCACTCGCTGCCGAGCCGTCGAAGAAGGTCTTGACCAGGCGGGAGAGAGCTGAATCACGCACCTCTTCTCGCGGTGTCGTCGCCTTGAAGAGATACCGCTTCCCCTGCTGGTCATGGCGCAGTTGCCCTTTCTTCTCCAACTTGGCGAGCATCGCCCGCACCGCCGAATAGCTTGGCGGGTCCGGCAGCCGATCCAGCACCTCGGCGGCGGACGCCTCGCCGAGCTCGTAGATGGCGTCCATGATCTGTCGCTCGCGGCGGCTCAACTGGTTCCTGGGGTCTTGCACTTGGCTCCCGATGTTTGGCTCCCGACGTTTGGCTCCCGACGTTTGGCTCCCGACGTGGTGTCGATACTGAGTGCTACTTTCGTAGCATGTGCTATTTTTGTAGCATTCCTGCCGAATGTCAACCCCCAGGCGGGAAATGACACTCGCTGAAGCCGGGCTGGCGCCGAGTCGAACCGAGGAGGCCGGGCGCTTACCGTTCAGTGGTCGGCGTCAGGATCAGGGTGGCTTTGGGCGGGATGCCGGCCGTGATCTGCGCTTCGTCGAGTGCATAACCTTCGACGTCCAACGTTTCGATCGCGAAGAGCCCTTTCAACAGGCCGTGCAGGATCTTGTCGCCGGCATGCTTCTCGAGCAGGGCGTCTCGCTGTCGAGCGTTCGAGCTCCCGAGCGGCTTGACCCGGACAGCGATCTCGGGTGGCAAACCGAGGGTTGCGCGCACCTGGGAGACTTCGAATCCGGCGTCTCGTAGGATGGGAGTGTAGTCCTCACGTAAAACGCGCAGCAGCTTCTCGGTGCCTTCGACCGCCTCGGAGGTCAGGTGGGCTGCCTCGGCTTCGAGATCTCCCCGGATCGTTCGAGCATCTTCCACCAAGGTCAGCCACAGGCCCTCGGCCTCGCTGCGTTCTTCGGTCTGCGCCAGGCAACAGGGACTGAACGAGACGATCGCCGCCAGAACGAACACTAGAAGGCCCCTCCGGGAGCCGGGGCGTGGCTCGTCGAGCCGATCCATCTGACCGTACATCTTGCGTCTCCTCCTCAGCTGCTGTGTTCCACTCTTCGCCGGTCGGCGATCGAGCACGGCCTCGCTCCGCGACGACGAGTTCTCGTACCGCGACGATACTTGGAAGCTCGTTCGGGTGGTTAGCGGGCCGCCGACACAGCATATAAGGGCGACCTACAGGGCGGCAGCATAGAGGAGATGGCCGCGCCGGTCGGCGCGACCACCGAGACGCAGGGGTCGAATCGAGCTATCCGCAGACGCCGGTCAGGGGGCTGCCGATGGCCCGGAAGCACAAGCAGGCCTGGCAGGTCTGGCCGTAGGGGCAGCCGGAGTACGTCGCGCCGAGCTGGCAGTTGCACGCACCGCCGAGCCCGCTCGATGCGTCGGTCGGCTCGGTGGGATCGACGTCGAGCGGCTTGGTATCCGGTGTGACGAGGGCAGACTCCGCGGTCTCCGGCAAGGCGCTCGCGGCATCGGTGGCGCCGGGGATTTCGACGTCGGGAGCGCCCGGATCGCTACCGGGGATCTCGATCTTGATCTCGGCCTCGGATTCTGCCGGTGTCGCCACCGCGCTGAAACCGACTGTGACAAGTGCGCCGACGAGGCTCAACAACAAGGCGTAGAACAGGGTCGTCTTCCGTACAGGCTTCTTCATTTCGCAGTTCCCCATAGAAGTTATCTCTATCGGCTCTCTCAGCCCCCGAAGGGCGAGTTGATAGGAGAGCTACTCGGTGTGTCAGCAGGTGTGCGGCAGAGTGATTGTACGCTTGAAATGCATATATGTAAAGTTGTCGATTCTTAGCCCGGCGGATGCCCTGGTCGGCTGGGCGTCGCCTAGAAGATCAGCGGCTCTCGGGTGCTACCACTTGAACGTCACGCCAGAGCTCAGCTCGACCTGGAAGAGGTCATCGTCGAAGAAAGACTGGGGTAAATCAGCCCAGTAGGCCCGGCCCTCGACCCGCAAGCCCCACTGCTTCTGGCGGAAGAACTTGGCCCCGGCAACAACATTGAACGCCGCACGCTCGTGGGTGATCGAGTCGCCTCCGATCACCCCTTCGTCGGTTTCGAAACGGACCATCCCCAGGCCAGCGCCGAGGAAAGGCTCAGTTCTTCGCATTGGCCAGCGATGCAGCAGTGAGAGCTGGAGCAGACTCTGCTCGTAGTCGGGCTGTCTGAATTGTGGACTCGGATCGAACAGAGGCAGCTCGGCAGGCTGGACGCGAGTGCTGCCCGATTGATGGTTGAGCAAAACCTCGAAAGCCAGGCGGCTTTTGAAGGGGATCTCCACAGCCAGGCTCGCGACCTCGGTGTCGACAGTTTCGAACACAAACCAATCGAGCTGTCCGGAGCGGACTCCGGCCATCAGACTGAGCTCGGCGGCGGAGGCGAAGGTCGGTAGGAGGAGGAAGACGATGGCGAAGAAAGACTGACGCATCAGGAATCTCCATGCGAGTCGCCGGCAGCGTGGGTGTCGCCGGGCTGGGTTTAGGCGCTGGCCCGACGCGTCGATCTCGAGGGAAGACCGCCGCGACGAGCGCCGCTGTAGATCCGACTCGCTGGAGAATGTGTAGTGGCTTCCAAGCGATCAAAGAATTGGGCACACGCCGTGCGTCCCTACTCTTCGTCCCGCAGGGACGGCCGCGAATAGCC
>JBCCGX010000655.1:0-5942 GCA_039029035.1 Acidobacteriota bacterium
CTTCGGCGGCGAGAAGAACAACACCGTGTACATGATGGCCGATACCGTGATCTGGGCCGCCGAGATCCAGGCTGTCGGCGCGGCGCGGCCTTAGGTAGTCAAGGCCCTGGCGCTCAGAGCTCAGTCTCGATACCTAGCAGGTCGCTTGATTGCGGATGGCCAGCCTAAGACATGATCACTATTGAGGTAAGTTCCCGCGATCGGCGGGTCATCGCTAGCTCCCTCCGCGAATATGGGGGCGGGTCCGCGTCAGCAATGAAGAGCATTTCGGTTCATTCCAAACAAGAGATCTCTGAGGTCAATGAGCTGGTCCGAGAATTCCGGCAGTCAGAATCTGGCCTCTTGACACTCTCGGAGGATCACTGGCGAGTCATCTACGACTCTATCAATGCAGTAGTCTATGCCTTGGGTCCTTCCGAGCTCGAGACCTGTACCGGTTGTCACCCGATAGATTTGCTTCAAACAAATTTGACTATTGCGGCTCGTGTCTGGGGAGCGTACGGAGGTGTTAAGTGGTCGGATCGATACCAAATCGGGCGGATCAAACCTCGGCTTGAGTAGGGTCGTCGTCCTGTACTGATTCATCCTCCGGCCAAGAGACAAGAGAAGGGGTAGAGCTTCTGCACGGCCAGGATCAAACGAGAAGGCTCCTGCCCATTGCTGGTAAAGATCTGAACAGGCAGTATCCATCTTCAAGGGCAATGGCGAGGCGGCGCATAGCGCCCTGTGTGACGACGTCGCTGGCCGCCTGCCATTCGAGCAGTGCAACGAACTGAGATGCCTTCTCTTTATTCATTCACTTGGGTTACTGCCGGTGTCGACGAGCGATCAGAACTCGACTTCGGAAACGATGAAGGCACAGGAAGCCCCATGGTCGATGAATTTCTCCTCATCGGCCATCAGGATCTGGCCGAGATCGACCATTGCCTCGCTGCCCATCGCTTCCATCAAGTCGGCCTCTGACTCGAACCAGACCTCTGCCACGCCGTCGTACTCCTCCGTCATGCCGCGCGAGGCTTTCATTCCGTCGTTCAGCGGGCTGGTGATGGTGTGCGATTGAACGTACTTCTTGGCTCGCATGATGTGGGCGTTCTGCATGAACAGGCGCCCGTGGCTGTTCTTCCAATAGTCCTGGAACTCTTCGCGCGATAGCTTGGGGTTTCTTCTAAGGCACATGAGTAGCTTGATCATGGTGTCTTCCCTCCAGGGTACATTGTGGACCTTGCCGAGTTGGCCTCTGAGTAAGCGCGAGTTCAATTCCGCGCCGCGACGACCTCGAAGAACATCTTCGCCACTTCGTCCGGATTGCCTTTCAGGTGCCTGGCACCGGCTTCGGGCATCCAGTCTTCTGGCAGGTGCTTGCGGTAGGTGCGCCACAGGAAGCGTTTGTCGAACAGGGCGATGACACCGGTGTCTTCGGCCGAGCGGATCAAGCGGCCGGCGGCCTGGACGACGCGAGTCATGCCGGGAACGACGAAGGCATATTCGAAGCCGCGATCGAAGCGTTCTTCGTAGTAGGTCTGGAGCAGCTGTTGCTCGAGGGTGACGGCGGGCAGGCAAGGGCCGACGACGGCGACAGCTTTGAGCACGTCACCCGGATAGTCGACCCCTTCGGCGAAGACGCCGCCGGCGACGGCGAGAAGCAAGACGTCGCCGAAGATGGCACCGCGCAGGGTGTCGAGAATGTCCTGTCGCTGGGTGTCGCCGTCGGTGCGGTTCTGCACCAGGACGCGCTTGTTGGCGGTCGACAGCATGCTGGCGACTTCGCTCAGGAAAGCGTAGCTCGGAAAGAGGGCCAGGCAGTTGCCTGGCACGGCGTCCGCGAAGCCGGCCAGGCGATCGGCGATCAGAGGGTAGTTGGCCGGGCGTTCCTTGTAGGTGGTGGTGACGCTCGAGTCCACCACCACCTGGCGGTTCTCTACCGGGAAGGGGTTGGCGACGCGCAGCGGCACGGTGCGCTCGGGGTCGAAGCCCAGCAGGTCGCGATAGAACTCGTGCGGCGAGAGGGTGGCGGAGAGGGCGAAGACCGAATGGCAGCGGTTGATGACGTTGCCGAGGAAACGGCTCGGATCCTTGCACAGGATGCGGAAGCTGTAGTCGCGATCCTGGCGCTCCAGGTAGTGGCTGAAGGCGTCGTCCGAGAGCACCAGGGCGTTCAAAAACTTGAGGAAGTCGAAGTAGAGCTCGACGAAGAGATCGTCGGCGGTCAGGGTGCGGGTCTCGCGGCGGTACTCCAGGTAGTCGACGAAGGCGCGGTCGAGCTGGTGGCGCAGTCGCCACAGCTCCTCTTCCGGCAGGCTCTGCTCCAGGGCCCAGGTCTTGGGGTCGCCGGGGGGCTGGGCGTCGGAGACGGTCTCGTAGATCAGGCGCTCGAGGTCGAAGCACAGACCGGCGAGCTCGCCATGGATCGGCGCGCCGCCGGAAGCGGCGACTTCGCCGGCCCGCCGCGCGGCTTGCGACGAGAGCGACGGACTGTAGTAGCCCCGGCCGCGGTCGACCAGGTTGTGGGCTTCGTCGATGATCAGGATTGTGTTGGAGAGATCGGCCTCGGGCGAGAAGTCGGACAGGGCGACGTAGTTGTTGAAGGCGTAGTTGTAGTCGCACACGGTCGCTTGGACTTTGGAGATGAGCTCCAGGCTGACCTCGAAGGGGCACACTACCTGGCGCCGGGCAGCGGAGAAGATCTCGTCCGGCTGCAGGGTCTCCAGGTCGTGGACCAGACGGCGGGTGAGCCCGCTCTGCTGCATCTTCAGGTAGTACTCGCGGGCGTAGTCGCAATACTCCTCGTGGCACAGCACCTGATCGTTGGCGCACATCTTGGCCTTGGCGCGCAAGCGCAGGGAGCGGAAGGCACCGACCTGGTTGAGCAGCATCAGCACCCCGGTCGCCATGTCCTGTTGCAGGGTCTTGGCAGTGAGGACGAAGATGCGCTTGTCGTGGGCTAAGGCGTACTTGAGGGCCGGATAGATACTGGCGACGGTTTTGCCGATGCCGGTGGGCGCCTCGATCAGCAGGTGCTCGCCCTGTTCCAGAGCAAGGGTGGCGGCGGCGATGATCTCGTCTTGCCCGGAGCGTTTCTCGGGGTAGGGAAATTGCAGCGTGCTGGCGGCGGCGTAGCGCTCCTGCCGCGCCTTGCCCTCGGCGCGGTGGGCGCGGATCAAGCTGTTGAGCCGCTGCCGAACCTTGGCCCGTAGCGCCTTCAGATCGACCTGAACCTCCTGGCGCTCCACCGTGTCGCTGCCGATCTCGATCAGGATCAGCTCCACCCGCACCGGCTTGCCGCCAAGGTCTTCAGTGGGTCGCTCGACGATCTGCCGATCCTCGGTCTTCTGGTCGTCGGCGTCCTGCAGCAGAAAAGCGTAGAGCGCTGCCTGCTTCTCGTACAAGTCGCGCGTCGCCTGGTTCAGCTGGGCGCCTCGGCGCACCGACTTGATCTCCTCGACGATCAGGCCGCCGTCCTTGTGGCGCCTCAGACCATCGATCCGGCCATGGATCGTCACCCGCCAGCCGCGGTGCTCGAAGGTGTGCTTGATGCCGACCTCGTGACGGTAGGTCGGATCCTCTTCCAGCGCCTTTTCCTGGTAGCGGCTATGGATCGCCTGGCCGAGCCACATGCGCTCGTAGCCACCGCGCCCGGCGAAGCCGATCGAGCGCAGCAACTGGGCGTCGAGCAGGTCGGCGACGGCGAGGTCGATGGTGCGGTCGGCGGAGTCGAAGCGAGGTGCCACGAGGGGAGTATAAGTCAGCTGGGGGCGATGGTCAGCGGGTGGACGACTCGTCTGCAGGAGGCGTTGGCAGCAAGCCGTGTTGGCGGCAGCGGTCGAGGAAGTCCGAGCAACACCAGCCGATAGAGAGCAGTTCTTCGACGATGGGTTTGGCTTCTGCGATTTGACCGAGTCGCAGAAGGGTTCGGCAATGAATGTCGCGTGACTCAACGACCCACGCACTTGCAACTTGAGTCTCCATGATGTCTAGAGCTTGGCTCCACTGCTGGGCAGCCTTCTGTTCTTGTCCAGTCGCCATGAATAGGTCTCCCAAGCCCATTAGGGCAGCTGCCCGGATTGTTCGGGTTCGACAGTTTTCCGGGTCCCCCTCGGTCGCCTGCCGCGTTGTATCGATGACCTGGCGGTAGAGTGTGTTCGCTTCTTCGTTTCTGCCCTGTTGAACAAGCAGCTCTGAAAGAGCAGTCAGTGTCTCCAGGAGCTGCTGATTCTTTGGCCCCAGACGGTGACGTTGAATTTCTGCCGCTTGCCGGTACAGCATCTCCCCTGACGATAGATCCATACACTCTACAAAAACTCGGGCACGCTGAAACAATGCATAGGCAATATTTTGGTAGTTTTGTTCGACTTGTTCAAAGTTCTCCAACGCTCGGTCGAGATAGGAGCTAGCTTGGTCAAATTTGCCTTTTCGGCGGTACAGGATGCCTAGTCTGCACAGCAGGATCGCTACGTCACGGTGGTGAGGCCCGACAGTTTTCTCTAGAATCTTGATGGCGCGAAGGTACAGGCGCTTAGCGCGTTGGTACTCGCCAGCCATGCTATGGCAGGCGCCGATATTCGTCAGAGTGACCGCTACATCAGGGTGGCTCTGCCCCACTGCCCGCTGAAACATTGCGAGGGCGCGGCGAAAAGCGACTACTGCCCGCTTGAGGTCGTTTCTTACGCAATAGTAGTTGCCTTGGTGCACGACAGCGATGGCCATTTGCCGCGGGTCAGTGTCAGCAGTGGACTTCATGAGTGAGAGTCCAAGTCTCCGCGTTGCCTCGGCTTGTTCATATTCGCCCCGGCGAAGGTGCACCATCGAGGAGAGATCGAAAGCTCGCGCAAGTAAGGTGGGGTTGGTCACTGAATCTTTGTTGAGGATTTTTAGGCTCTCCTTTACTAGTGACTCGGCTGATGCCAAATCACCGTTGATAAGATCGGTCGCTGCTAGATTAACGAGTACTTCAGCATTGCCGTTGTCGTCTGCTGGTAGCAGCTTCCGCCTGATCGCGAGGGCGCGTTGTAGGAGAATTCGGGCGTTCTTGAGAGAACCTCCTTCTTGGTGGGACAGCGCAAGCTCATTAAGAGCAGTAGATGTGTCGATGTGGTGCTGACCCAGCAGGGACTCTTGGACGGACAACGCTCTCTTCAATAGCCGAGTGGCTTTCTTATAGTGGCCTCGTCGGCGATAGATCGATCCGATCGTAACCATCAATCGAGTTCGGATTTCAGGTTGGTTGGCGAGCTCATCCTCTAGTCTCACTTCGCCGGCTTGCAGAATTTCTAGCAGAGTCGCAGGGGCTCCTTCAGCGTTGTAAGGGTCGGCCAACGCGAAGGTGTCCGCTAGGAATCCTGCGGTTCTCTCCGCTTTTTCCCTCTCTTGCCTCGCCAGGTCCCGCTGTCGCGTCACCTGGATCGCTTGGCGGGCCATGGCAACAGCGAAGCCTGTCAGCAAGACGAGGCTCGATCCGGCGATGCCGGCCGCGACCTTATTGCGCTTGAGCAATTTGCCGCTGCGGTAGAAGAAGGTGTCGCGTCTTGCCGCGACCGGGCGGCCTACGAGATGGCGATGCAGATCTTCCATCAGCTGGTCGACCGAGCTGTAGCGTCGTTCGGGCTCCTTGCGCAGTGCCATCAGAACGATGTTGTCCAGGTCGCCCTTGAGCTGTCGCTGCAGTTGCTGTACTCGACCTGCTCGTCCCCTGCGTCTGGTCGCGGGCAGATTCGCCGCGCGGTCGTTCGAGCCGGGTCGGGTGATGGCACGACTGGGCCGCTCAGGCAGCGATTCGACAAGGACCCTCTCGAGCTCGTGCCGGGGGAGATCTCGTGTCGAGAAAGGCAAGCGGCCGGTGAGCAGCTTGTAGAGCAGAACGCCGAGAGAGTAGACGTCCGAAGCGGTGGTGATGGGCTGGCCCTGAATCTGCTCCGGACTGGCGTAGGGTGGGGTCATCGGGCGCA
>JBCCGX010000656.1:0-5934 GCA_039029035.1 Acidobacteriota bacterium
ATCGGCGAGTATGTGGCGGCTTCCCTGGCCGACGTCCTGCCGCTGGAGCAAGCCGTGATGCTGGTCGCCAAACGTGGCCAGCTGATGGCGGGCCTGCCGGAAGGAGCAATGCTGAGTGCCGCCCTGCCGGCCAACGAGCTCGAATCGTTGCTCGGCCACGAGCTGTCGTTGGCCGCCGACAATGGCCCGTCTCTGAGCGTCGCCTCCGGGCCGACCGAGGCGATCGCGAGGCTGGCGGACACACTGGCGAGTCGCGACGTCGAGCACCGGCAGCTCCATACCTCGCACGCCTTTCATTCGGCCATGGTCGAGCCGATTCTCGGACCTTTCGGCGAGTTGCTCGCCAAGTGCGATCTCCAACCGCCGCAGCGGCGCTACGTGTCGAATGTGACCGGGGATTGGATCCGCGACAGCGAGGCTACCGATCCGGCCTACTGGGTGCGGCATTTGCGCCACACCGTCCGCTTCCGCGACGGACTGGGTCGGTTGCTCGAAGAGCCCCAGTTGGCGTTGCTCGAGGTGGGCCCTGGGCGCGCCCTGGGAACTCTGGCGCGACGCCACCCGGCAGCCGAGCGTGGTCGCGTGGTGGTCTCGGCGATGCCGCATGCCCGCGACAAGCGTCCCGACTTGATGGTGGCCTTGACCGCCCTCGGCCGGCTGTGGCTGGCCGGTGCCGAGATCGACTGGCAGAGCCTGCATATCGGGCGTCGGCGCCGGACGGTGCTGCCGACCTACCCCTTCGAGCGGCAGCGCTATTGGGTCGAAGCCCCGGCGGCAGGCATGGCAACGCTCCTGCCGTCCGGAGCCGGCTGGAGCCGAGCGCCTCTCGGCGAAGCTGGGGGCGACCTGACTGGACCCTGGCTGGTGTTCGTGGACCGGGCCGGCCTCGGCCGACGCCTGGTCGAGAGGCTGACAGCTGCTGGCGAGACCGTCTGGACGGTGGCCTCGAGCGACTCGTTTGCCGCCGATCACGAGGCTGGCTATCGCCTCGAGCCACGGCAGATCGACGGCTACCAAATGCTATGGAGCGATCTGTCGAGGCGTGGGATTGCGCCGCAGCGGATCGTCCACTTGTGGAGCTTCGGCGACGATGCCGACGCAAGCTCTATCGGCGGCCTGAGCTTGATGCATCTGGCCGCGATGCTGGGCGGGCACAAGGTCGATTCCCTTCGCCTGGATGTGGTCACCAGCGGTGCCTCGAGGCTCGCCGATGAGGCACCCTCCGATCCTGGCCGAGCCGGGATCGCGGGGATCTGTGAGGTCTCCGCCGCGGCGCTGCCGGGCGTCATGGTACGCACGGTCGACCTCAGCACTGCGGTCGTGCCGGAGGCGCTGGAGACGCTGGCCGAGCAACTGGTTGCGGAGCTGCGGTCGTCCGCCGCGGCGACGCAGGCCGTCTGGCGAAACGGTGAGCGATGGCAGCTGGCAGCTAACCCATCGGATACCGAAACGCTTCCGGGCCTCGACGAGCCGGCGCCGCTCCCGGAAGCCGCTGACCGGCCGCCGCTCGAGACGTCTTACGTCGCACCACGCGGAGCCACGGAGGAGGCGCTGGCCGCCCTGTGGCAGAAGCTCCTGGGAATCGGCCGAGTCGGAATCCACGACGACTTCTTCGATCTCGGCGGCCATTCGCTGCTCGCCACCCAGGTACTGACGAGAGTCCGCGAGACGTTTGCCGCCGAGATTCCTCTAGACACCTTCTTCGAGACGCCGACCGTCGCCGGCCTGGCAGCGCGCCTGGATGCCGCAGAGAGCGTCGACACCGCGCTGGCGCCGATCGAGCCGGTGCCGAGGACCGAAGGTCCTCTACTGCTGTCCTTCGCTCAACAGCGAATGTGGTTCCTGCACCAGCTCGATCCCGTCTCCACCGCCTACCACCTACCGTTCGCTGTCCGCCTCGAGGGCGCTCTCGATCCGGTCGCTCTCTACCACTCTCTGGCCGAAGTCGTCCGGCGCCACGAAGTGCTGCGCACAGTTTTCGTCGAAGTTGACGGCGAGCCGCGGCAGGACATCATCGCTACGCGTTCTCTCACGCTGCCTTTCGTCGATCTGTCGGTGGTGACCGCGACGCAACGGGAGACCGTGGCGCAGCAGTTGGCGCAGGAGCTGATTGGCGAGCCCTTCCGCCTCGACCACGGTTCGTTGCTGCGTGTCCTGCTGCTGGCCCTCGACGCTTCGCGTCACGTGCTGGTGGGGGTCATGCATCACATCGTCTCGGACGGTTGGTCGACGGCCCTCCTGACCCGCGAGGTGGCAACGCTCTACCACGCCTACCACGGCGGCCAGCCATCACCGCTCGCCGAGTTGCCGATCCAGTATGCCGACTTCGCGATGTGGCAACAACGCTGGCTCGAGAGCGAGGCGGCCGTGGAACAGCTCGATTACTGGCGGCAACAGCTCGGCGGCGAGCCCCCGGCTCTGGCCCTGCCAGCCGATCGACCGCGGCCGGAGCACCAGAGTTTCCGCGGTGGTCGCTGCTTCTTGGAGCTCGACGCGGAGTTGACCGGCCGCCTTCGCGCTCTCGGCCGGCGCCGCAGCACGAGCCTCTTCGTGACCTTGCTGACAGCTTGGAAAGGGCTGCTGGCGCGCTATACCGGCCAACGGGACATCGCGGTGGGAACTCCAGTCGCCAACCGGCGCTGGGGCGAGATCGAATCCTTGATCGGCTTCTTCGCCAATACCCTGGTACTGCGCACGGACCTCGGCCGCGACCGCGACTTCCTGAGCCTCCTGGAACGGGTGCGCAATGTCTGCATGGGCGGTTTTGCCCACCAGGATCTGCCCTTCGACAAGCTCGTCGAGGTCCTGGCGCCGGAGCGCGACACGAGCCGCCAAGCCTTGTTCCAGGTGATGTTCGGGTTGCAGAACATGCCGGCTGAGGACCTCGAGCTACCGGGTCTGGTGCTGACGCCCTTCGAGTTGGAAATCGACAGCGCGCCCTTCGACCTGACTCTCCTGCTCGAAGAGCGCGACGGGCTCCTGCGCGGCGCACTTCGCTACAGCACGGACCTCTTCGACGAGGCCACCGCGGCGCAGCTGATCCATCACTACGAGGTCCTGCTACGTCGCGTCGAGGCGACTCCGGAGCGACCCTTGTCGACTTTGGCGCTGCTGCGTCACCAAGAGGAGCTCCAGCTTTGTCAGGCGGACCGTCCGGCTGGCGCCAGTGCTATCTACGTGCTCGACGGGAGCCTCCATGCGGTGCCGGTAGGCATGATCGGCGAGCTCTATATCGCCAGCGAAGGACCGCCGGTGGGAAGCCTCGAAGCAGGCACGGAGGCGGGCACGGAGACTGCGCAGCAGTGGCCGAATCCGTTCTCGACCGAGGCCGGCGGTTGGCTGCAGCGTGTCGGAGAGCGGGGCCGGCGGTTGCGCGATGGTCGGCTGTGGATCGCGGGACCGGTGGAGGAGGCAGCGATCTTAGCCGGCCTGCGCCTCGACTGCGAGGCCATACGCCAGGTCTTGCTCGCCGATCCCGCCATCGTCGACTGCGCGTTGGCACGGCGCTATCACCAGCAAGATGCCCGGCTGTTGGCTTATGTGGTGGCTTCCGGGCCGCTGCCGGTCGACCGGTTGAGGGCGCGGCTGGCCGAACGTTTTCCGGCCGCCGCGTTGCCGGCCGCCTGGGTGCCGGTGACGACCCTACCGCTGACGGCCGATGGAGAGGTCGACATGGAAGCGCTCGGCCGTCTCGAGATCCTCGACGAAACCGTCGCCGAGCGCTGGCAGCAACGCCTGGCGACGCTGCCCGGAGTCGACGACGACGCGGTTGTCGTCCGCCAGCGAGCTCACCCGATTGCGCGCCAGCACCTCTCCGATCTGTTACCCGATTGGTCGCCGATCCCTGTCGCAGACGCGACTGGCGGCGTTAAGGAGTCCGTCGACGAGCCGTCCGCGTCGTCCACGGCCACCGAATCGGCGCGGCCGGCGATCAGTCACGGCGACCCTCTCGATCGCCCAGCCGACGATGTCACGACCCTGCAAGCCGCCCTGCTGCGCGCCGCAGCGACCTCGCCCGAGGTGGGACTCGTCCAGTTGGAGGGCGATGGTACGGAGCACCTGTTGCCTTACGCCGATCTGCCGGCAGCAGCGTCGCGGGTCCTCGCTGGGTTGCGCCGCCTGGGCTTGCGAGCCGGCGACCCGGTGATCTTCCAGCTGCAGCGGGCGCACGAATTCTTGCTCACTTTTTGGGGTTGTCAGCTCGGTGGCATGGTACCGGTACCGGTTGCGATTCCCGCCGGTTACGAAGACAACACCGCGGCCGGCAAGCTGGGCGACGTCTGGCAAATGCTCGATCGGCCGCCGATTGTCACCGACACGGCCTCAGGACCAGCGATTCACGCCTTGCTCGCCGACGACCAGGCCGAGGCGCCCCGAGTCGTGGAGATCGAAGCGCTGCGGCGCAACGAGCAGGACTCCGAATGGCATCGCGCTGTGCCGCAGGAACCGGCGGTGATGTTCTTGACCTCAGGCAGCACCGGCCTGCCCAAGGGCGTTCCGCAGAGTCATGCAGCGTTGCTCAGCATGGCCGCCGGCACTCGGCAGATGAACGGCTTCGGATCGCACGACACAAGTCTCAACTGGATGCCCCTCGACCATGTCGGCGCGGTGAGCTTCCTGCATGTGCTGCCGCTCTATCTATGCTGCCAACAAGTCCACGCACCGACGGCTTCGATCCTGCAGGAGCCCCTACGCTGGCTGGACTGGATCGAGCGCCACCGGGCAACCATCTCCTGGGCGCCGAACTTCGCCTTCGCTCTGATCAACGACCGGGCCGAGGAGATCGGAGGGCGGCGCTGGGATCTTTCGTCACTGGGCTTTCTGGTCAATGCTGGCGAGGCCGTCAGCGCCCGAGCAGTGCGTCGTTTCCTCGACCTGCTGGGTCGGCAAGGCTTGCCCGACAATGCCCTGCGCCCGGCCTTCGGCATGTCGGAGACCTGCTCCGGAATCACCTGGTCGAGCGGCTTCTCACTCGCCGACTCGAGCGACGATCTGCGCTTTGTCGAGCTGGGACGCCCGATCCCTGGCGCTGCGCTGCGTATCGTCGATGAGGCCGGCAAGGTGGTCGAGACCAACAGCGTCGGCCAGCTGCAAGCAATGGGCCCTTCGGTGTTGGCTGGTTACTACAACAATCCCGAAGCCAACAGCGAGGCTCTTGTCGGCGATGGCTGGTTCAACACCGGCGATCTCGGGTTGCTCGACGAACACGGCCGACTGGTCATCACCGGGCGTGAGAAGGACGTCATCATCGTCCGCGGCGTCAGCCTCTATTGCCAAGAAATCGAGTCGGTAGTCGATGAGATTCCGGCGGTAGAAGTCTCCTTCACTGCCGCCTGCGCTCTGTACGACGCGACGATCGGGGCTGACCGACTGGCCATTTTCTTCAATACGCAGGACAACGACGAGGACCGTCTCGCCGAGCTGATCCGCGAGATACGTGGCCGGGTGAATCAGGCCGTCGGGGCCAACCCGGACTACCTGCTGCCGGTCCGCCACGACGAGATTCCCAAGACTTCGATCGGCAAGATCCAACGCGCTCAATTGGTCGAGCGGCTGCGCCATGGCGCATTCGATTCCGTTCTCAAACGGATGGACCTGCTGCTCGCCAACGCCAAGACCCTCCCCGGTTGGTTCTTTCGCCGGGTTTGGCGCCAGCGCCAGCTGGTCCATCGCCACACCAGCCACAGCCGTGCGGCCCGTGGCCGCACCCTGATCCTCGCGGATCGCCTCGGACTGGGTGAGGTGATCGCAGGGCGCCTCGGCGCCTCCGCCATCTGCCTGGCGGCCGGCAAGGACTACCGGCCACGGCTGGCGGAGCTCGATCCCGAGACGGACCGTGTTCTCGATCTGCGCACCTACGGCGGAGGAGTCGGATCGCCCTGGGACGAGGCGGAGCTCGAGCAGGCACAGGAATCGGCAGCCTATGGTCTTCTG
>JBCCGX010000657.1:0-5931 GCA_039029035.1 Acidobacteriota bacterium
CATCCTTGTCGCTGAAACCGACACCACCGATCTTCTCGCCAGCAAAGCCGATGATCAGGTCGTCGCGCTGATCGTTGTCGAGATCGACCATCCGCAGGGCGTAGCCGCGGCAGCCGGGTGCCTCTTGCGGCAGCTCCGGCGTATCCTCGCGGGCAAAGAAGCCATCCTCCTCACCGAGGAACACCAACACTTCCCGGTCGCCAGTCGTCACCACGATATCGGTCTGGCGGTCACCGTCGAGATCTCCGGTCGCTAGGCCGTAGATACCACGCTTGTCTTCGGCGGTATACAAGGTACGGCGCTCCCATTCGAGCTCCTTCGAGGCGAAGAAGACATCGACACCACTGCGCCAAACGCCCCCCTCGTTGCTCAGATAGCCGACCACCAGGTCATCGACATCGTCATCATTGAGCTTTCCGCTGGCGACGGAGCGTAGATAGGCGCGCGGCCGGGCGTCTTTGAACCAGAGGGGCTCCCAGTCCTCTCCGCCCTGACCGAGATTGAGAATGGTGTGGTTGGGCGAGTTGCTGCCGGTAACGAAGTCCAACCGGCCATCGCCGTTGAAGTCACCCATCGCCAGCGACTCACCGAAGACTTTGGACGGCAGGCCCGACGTCCGCCACGACCCATCGCCCTGATTGAGGAAGAAGATCGGCCCGTTGGCTGTCTTGAGCTCGTCCTCGCCCGCGATGACACGGGCGATGCCTTTGGGCCCTTCGCCGAGAGCCAGGAGATCCGGCCGGCCATCGCCGTTCCAGTCGGCGGTTTCGATTGCCCGCGAAGAGAAGGTCGAGCCGTCGCCACCCTTGCCCGGAATCTCGAAGCCGATGCCCCGGCTCCACGGCGTGAAGCGGCCTTCGCCATTACCCACCATGACCAAGATCCCCTTGAGATGGATGCCGAGCGCGAGATCCATATGACCGTCACCGTTGAAGTCGTCGACCGCCGCATCGCCATAGTCGAAAGGCAGCGAGGGGAAGCGCGCCTCGCGCCAGATCTGCCAGTTGCCGGCGCTATCGCCCAGGTAGATGTGGGGCCGGGCGGGGTAGGCCTTGCGCGGCGCGCCGAAGACGATGTCCAAGTGGCCATCGGCGTTCATGTCGGCAACATCGAATCCATTGCGCCATTGGCCACGACTCGGCAGCCCGCGGCTGAAGGCTCCGAAGCTCAGCCGGTCGACGGTCTCGAGGTCGGTCCGATAGGTCTCGGCGATCTCTGCCCGCAGCTCTTCTTCCGCGCGCTTCTTGTCATCGAGAACCTGCTGCCTTTCCTCCGGGGTCATCACCTTGGGCTTGGGGCGGTGGTAGACCTTGTAGATGAACTTGTCGTCATCGTGACTGACGATATCGAGCACGATGCCGTAGCGAATTTTGATCTTCTGATCTTCTTCGGCCCAACGCCAATCCCGCCCCTCGACACCCTTTTCCAACTCTTCGAGACGGTATTTCTTACCGTTGTCGTCGGTGAGCCACTCATGTTCCGGCGCATCGGCCGAACTTTCCGAGCTGGCGTTCTGCCCCTCGGACCCGGTCATCTCTTCACCAGAAAATGCCATAGTGGCATCGACCATGAACAGTGGCGTCATGGCAACAACCCAGGCCGTAGCGAGGATCCGAAAGATGGCAGACACACGGGTACTCTCTTGCATTACTCTCTCCATTCGGCTGCAAAGAAGCGGGGAAATTCAGCCTGAAGTGACGACGCGGACTGCAAGGCAAGCAAGAATGATGCCTAGAGGGAAGCAACCCGACGAGGGGATCAATCCGTTGAGGGAACAAATCCGTGGCGGGAACGACCCCGCCTAGCTCAACGCCGGCCGAGTCATCACATCAGACTTGGTCGACGAAGATCTTTTCGAGTCGACCGAAGAGCCCGACGCCGAGCCACAGTATCACACCGGCCACCACGATCAGCTGGCCGGTACCCGGCACCCAGACCAGCTCATCTCCGAGCAGCGCCTGGCGATAAAGATTGACCAGAGGCATCAAGGGATTGATCTCGAACCAGTGGCGTACGTCCTCGGGCAGCAAGTGCACCGAGTAGACGATCGGTGTGAGGTAGAACCAGCCCATCAACAGCATCGACAAAACCTGGGCTGTATCGCGAAAAAACGTATGGATCGCACAGGCCAGGAACCCCAGGCCCACCGTCAAGGCCAGTTGCAGCGGCAAGGCCACCAACAGAAGCGGCAAGCCTTGCCAGCCGAGCTCGCCGAGAAAAGCCAGGACCACCATGAAGACGGCGGCGGCGATCCCCTCGTGTATCAAGGCGCCAGCCGTAGGCGCCAAGACCAGAATCGCCAGCGGTAGCCGCGCCTTCTTGATCACTCCTGCATTGTCGACGACTGCGGTGGTGGAACGGGTGATCCCTTCGTGGATCGCCATCCATGGCAACAGGCCGCAGAAGAGGAAGATCCCGAAGCTCTCCGTGTGCTCGAGCTCCACCGAGATCCGCGCGCCGAGGATCTTCGAGAAGACGAAGGTGAACAGCAACAGCTGCCAAATCGGCATCGCGAACGACCAGAAGAACCCAAGGATGGAACCCGCGTAGCGCGACTGAAAATCGCGCCGAACGAGCTCCTTGAGGAGGAAGAGTCGGCCACTTCTCATGAGATCTTGACTTTAATGCAATGCTCAAATAGCATCATTCTTTCAGACAATCGCGCCGACCGTGCCTTAAGTGGAACGTCGTCGGAACGGAACTTCGGCGATCTCGGTAGGCGAGCGGCGGTCGGCCCGGGGCCGACAGAAAGTGATCGCTTCGGTCCGAAACTCGGCGTCCGCAGGCAAGGGGACAACTCGAGGAGGCACGAGCACTATGGTCTTCGTCCACAAGATTCGCCAGGTTCAACTCGTCGGACCCAAAATTCGTCAGCTGCGCAAGGAGCGCAAGTTGACCCAGACCGAGCTCGCCTCTCGCATCGGCATCCAGCAATCGGATCTCTCTCGCATGGAAAAGGGAGAGTATCGCGTTAGCCTGGACACCTTGTTCAAGATCCTGGCGGTGTTCAACGTCAGCATCAGTGAGTTCTTCGACGACGTCAACAAGGAATCGCTGACCCCGCGCGACGTGCAGGTCATGCGGGATCTCAAGCGGCTGCCAGGCACCGCCCGTCGCGAAGTGGAAGAGTTCATCGCTTTCAAGCGAGGCCAGTCGGACACCGTACCCGAGCCGGTCGGCGAAGCGAGCGGGCCGCGCAAGATCGAGCAGCGTCGCACCTCGGGCTGACGAGCCTCTTCGGGCTCACCGATAAGTCCCGGCATCGAAAAACTCGTCGAGGCGCCAACTAGCGCCCCAGCGCAGGGTCTTGGCGCCTCTGTGCGAGCTGTGCGGAGACCGGCGGCAGCGGCGGGATCGGCGGTGGCAGCTCGCCACCTTCCAGCGCCCTCCGCAGGGCATCGCACCGATCGCGAAAATCCGGCATCTCGGCCGCCGGAATCGGCTCCACCGGGTCGTTCTTGAGCTGTAGGGGATCCAGCCAGCGTCCGTTGCGCTTGACTCGGTAGTCCAGGTGCGGCCCGGTCGACAGACCGGTCGAGCCGACATAGCCGATCACGTCACCTTGGAGCACTTGGCGACCGCGGCGCACGCCTTTGGCGTAGCCCGAAAGATGCAAGTAAGCCGTCTCGTAGCCGTTGGCGTGTCGCACCTTGATCATGTTGCCCGCGCCACCGCTGCGGCCGGCGAAGCTCACGACGCCACTGGCGGTGACCCGGACGGGCGTTCCCCGCGGGGCGCCGAAATCGACCCCCCAATGCGGCCGGTTGACCTTGAGGATCGGATGAAAGCGACGCGAGGTGAATCGGGAGGTGACACGCGTGAACGGCAGGGGGGAGCGCAGAAACATTTTCTGCAAAGGTCTACCGTCGCCGTCGAAGTAGCCGTGCGGTCCGTAGCGAAAGGCCTCGAATCGCCGGGCGCGATTCTCGTAGACCAACGCCAGGACCTCGCCTAGGCCGGCGTATTCGCCATCGAGATAGACCTCTTCGTAGACCAGCTGAAAGCGGTCGCCGAGGCGCAGATCTCGGTTGAAATCGAGGTCCCATTGCAGGACGCTCGACATCGCGTAGGCGACTTGCGGCCGGCCGCCGGCGCGGCGCACCGAAGCTTCCAGAAAATCCTCCAGCTCACCCTCGATCCGGCGGACTTCCGCCTGGCGAACGAACTCGTGCACGGTGCTCGACCAGGCCGAGGGCGAGCGCTCGAGCTCCACCCAGCCTTTGCCGCGCAGATCGAATCGCAGGCCGGATAGCGTGGACCCGGCATCGAAATAGGCGACGCCAATGGGTCCGGGTCGGATCTTGCGGACGTCGAGATGACCATCGAGCGCCGTCACCACACCACGGGTCTCACTCGAATCGAGGCCGAGATGACCTAGCAGATCGCCGAGTGTCTGGCGACGGCCGAGCTCCAGTGGGCGCGGAACATCCGCCCCCTCGATATCGATCTGCGCTTCGCCGGGAATCGCCATCGACGCCAGGGCCGGGTCATAGCGCAAGGCTTCGGCCACCGGCAACGGGGCCTGAGCCCGGCGCTCGATCTGCTTCGTCCGCACGACGAGGCCAATGGCCATGGCGATCAGGAGCGCCATCGCGGCGGCACGCCAGGGGCCGAGGGACATGCCGGAGGAAAGGAGGGTTCGGTTCTTCATCAGAGGCCGCGGATGCTAACACGCTCAGTCCGTCGACTCGATTTCGACGTCGATCAATGGATGGTACAGCGCCGGTGTCCGCTGGCGATAGCCGGCGGACCGCAGCAGACCCGCCACCAGGGGAACCTCCGCCGGTGGCTCGGCCAAACCGGCGACGTAGGGCACACCATCGATCTCACAGAAGTTTTCGAGCACCTTCTCGAGGAGGGGATGCACCACGACTTCGAGGTTCTTGATCGCGGCGACGAACTCCTCGTTCTTGCCGTCGAGCTGGCTTTCGAGCTCGGCCTGCTCGCGCTCGAGATTCTGCTTCCGACCTTTCATCTTGGCCGTCACCTGGAAGTACTTGAGCGCCTTGGTGAGGCCTCCGGCGCCGGAAAAGACGGCGAGCAGCAGGAAGACCATGTTGAAGATCGGATTCGACACCAGGAACATCAGTGTCAGGGAAGACGAGAGACCGAAGGACGCCCATTCCATGGTGCCTTCTGTCCGGCTTCTCTCGCGCTCCAAAGTCGCCAACTTGGGCAGCAGCTTCGCTTCGGCCGTCTGGCGCCAACGGTCTCGCTCCGCTTCCAGTTGGCGGGTGAATTCGCTCCTCAGAGACGCGGCGAGCACCCTTCGATCGATATCCGAGCGTGCGGCCCAGATCTCCAGGCAAGGCCGCCGCAGCCATCCTCCCGCCAGCTCGCGGACGACTTCGGCGAAATCGAAGGCGCAGTGGAAATCACCTCTCCCACTGCCGGTCGGCAACAGAAAAGCACGTACCCGCGACTCGGGCAGAAGGCCGACGGTCAGATCTTTGGATGACTTCACCAGGCTTTCGAGCGCGCTCTGGCTTTGATCCTGCAGGTAGCCCAAAAGATCGCTGCTCGCACCGGACAGCGCGCCCCATGCCCGCTGCTTGAGATCACCCAGACCCTGCGCCGCCTGGCGCACTCTCTCCGTTGCCGCCCCGGTGGCCGCCGTCAGACGCCCCGGCGCCTCGTCCTTCTTGTCGGGTGAGGAGTCTTCGCCCATCGTCGAGTCTTACGGTGCTACTGGACCTCACGTTGTTGTTGCACGAGCTTGGATTCGAGACTGAAGCGCTCGATTCTCTGCTCCGTTCCAGCGATCCGTCCGGCCAGGTGCGCCCCCAGGGCGGGTCCGTGCTTGAACCCGTGACCGGAGCCGCATCCGGCAAGCCAGACATTGGCCAGGCCCGGGTGGCGATCGACGACCAGATCGCCGTTGGAGCTGTTCTCGTACTGGCAGACACGGCTCTCGACCACGGGGTTCTCGGC
>JBCCGX010000658.1:0-5923 GCA_039029035.1 Acidobacteriota bacterium
ATCTCCGAACGGCTGCGCGGCAGGGTCGCTCGACTCGGCGGTGCAGTGGCGCGACTACGCGGCGTCGTGGCCCGACTGCTCGGTGTGGTCGAGCGGCTGCGCGGGATGGTCGCGCGGCTACGCGGCGCCGTTGACCGGCTGCTGGGAGTGGTGGCGCGACTACGCGGCGTCGTAGCCCGACTGCTCGGTGTGGCCGAGCGGCTACGCGGCGCCGTTGACCGGCTGATCGTTCGCGGTCGGCTGGACGAGGCGCGTGAGCCGGAGGAGGCTCTCGGGCGACTCGAGGAGCTCCGCGTGCTCGGGGAGGCCTTCGGACGACTCGAGGAGCTGCGCCGGCTCGAGGAGGCTTTCGAGCGACTCGAGGAGCTGCGCGAGCTCGAGGAGGCCTTCGAACGGCTTGAGGAGGAGCGCGAGCTCGACGCTTTCGAGCCCGAGGAACGCGAGCTCGAGGAAGCTTTCGAGCCTGAGGAGCGCGAGCTCGACGCTTTCGTGCCGGACCGCTCCTTGGGTGGTCCTTCGCGAGCGATCAGGTCGGCAGGAAACAAGAGTAGGGCGCCAAGCAGCGTTGCCGGTGCCCATCGCGTCCAACGTTGCAGGGCCCCACGCTGCAGAGCCCGCCTCCTATTCGGCATCGGGATGTTGTTCGACATGATGGTTCTCCTCGAGCAGTCCTGCTCGGTCTCGCCAGCCCCGATGCAGGCCCCTTATGTAGTGGTATCGTAGAACATTCTCCCATAGGCGAGGCGTTCTGAGCGGAACTTTTTGCAAAATCCGCGCCAGCCTCTCGCTCCAGCCTTGGCGTCGGGGGGAGGGCAGAGGAGGCGGCCCCCCGGGTCCGATACCCAGAAAGGAGCCCAGCTCCTGGTGCAAGTGATAGAAGACGACGGCCGAATAGCCGGCCTTTTCCTGGCGCTCGGTGAATCGCTCGATGGTGGTGGGATGGTCGTGGGCAACGGTCGCCTCAGGCGCGTAAACCAAGCGCATGCCACGCTGGACGAGCCGATAGCTGAGCTCGATATCTTCCCATGCAGCATAGGGAAAACGCAGATCGAAGGGCTCCTGCAGCAAGAGCTCCCGCGGCAGCGAAACGTTGGAGGTGTAGAAGAAGTTGAACGGCACGTTGTCGGGCTCGTCGATCAGGGCGTAGCCGAATTGCAAACCGTACTCGTTGATGTAGCGCAAGAAGGGGTTGAGGCGCATGCGCGGATGCCAGCCGGTGTAGCCGAGAATCGCCACGTTCTCGCTCGCCGGGCAGGCACGCCA
Organism: Acidobacteriota bacterium; assembly: GCA_039029035.1. Lineage (GTDB taxonomy): Bacteria > Acidobacteriota > Thermoanaerobaculia > Multivoradales > J023 > JAAELT01. Next base: position 1,264 of record JBCCGX010000658.1, read on the forward strand.
CGCGCGTTCGTGGGCCGCGAGCCATCCTTTGGACGGGACAGTGTCGTCACCGAGGAAGGCCACTCTGCCCCCGGAGGCCAGCTTTACACCCCGGTTGCGTGCAGCCGCGGGACCGAGGTTGGGCTGGCTGAAGACCTCGACCGGCACCTCGAAGGTGCGTTGCTCGAGCCACTCGGTCGTGCCGTCGTTGGATCCGTCGTCGACCACCACGATCTCGAAGCTCGGCGCGCTCTCTTGCCCTTCCAGGGCAGCCAAGACCTCCGGCAAGACGTCCATGCGGTTGTAGGTCGGGATGACAACGGAAATTTTTCGCAAGATCAGGGCTCCGGGCCGAATAGGGAGTCACACGACGCGTACAGCATAGTGTGGAAGCACAAATGACTCTTGTCGAGCCTGCCGCACCGCCGGCCGTGGCGAAACGCGAAAGCGATGTCGAGCTGGTCGTCCGCGCCCGTGCTGGCGACGCCGAAGCTCAGGCGACGCTAGCGGAGCGTCATCGCCAGCCTATCTTCTTCTTGGCGCTGCAACTCATGGGCAACCGTGATGATGCCATGGATGTCGCCCAGGAGGCTCTGCTGCGTTTTTTCAAGACGCTGCACCGTTTCGACTGCCGCCGTCCGGTCCGCCCGTGGCTGTTTCAGATCGTCCGCAATCGAGTCGTCGACCTCTATCGGCGCAAGAAGGTTCGCCGCCACGACTCGCTGGATGCGACCGACCACGACGGAAATCCCTACCTGGTGCTGAGAGACCACTCGGTCGACCCGGAGCGCGACGCCACCCGCTCGGAGCTACGCGTGCGCATCCTCGGCGCCCTGGACGAGCTTTCACAGATTCAGCGCGAGATCCTGGTGCTGCGCGACTATCAGGATCTCTCCTACAACGAAATCGCCGAAACATTGAATATACCGATCGGCACCGTGATGTCCCGTCTTCACGGCGCCCGGAAACGATTGAGACAGACGCTGCAGGATGACCTGCACGATCTGCCTCGGGCATAGGAGACGGAGCCATGGCCCAGCAATGCACACGCTCCTTCGACGAGGAGCTGATCTCTGGCTACCTCGATGGTGCTCTACCACAGGTACAGGCCCAGAGAGTTCGGCTTCATATCGAAGGCTGTGCCTCTTGCCGGGCGCTGTACGATGAGCTGCGAACCCTGCGCGAGACCGCGATGTCGACCCGCTTCGACGCACCAGCAGACGACGAATGGCCCGAGTTGCCTCTCACTCGGCCGGGGCGCATCAGCCGGTCGCTCGGTTGGCTGGTACTTATGGCCTGGCTCGTGGTGGTCGGCGGCTTTTCCCTCTGGCGCCTGGTGACCCAAAGCGGCGATCCGCTGGAGCTCTTTCTAATGCTCGGCCTGCCAGGGGCCCTCTTTCTCCTTTTTGTCTCGGTGCTCACCGACCGCGTCCGAGACCTCAAGACGGATCGTTACCGAGGAGTGCATCGATGATTGTCGTCACCTCTGAGTCGATCACCAACATGCGCATCGTTCGCACCCTCGGCCTGGTCCGAGGAGCTTCGGTGCGCGGGCGCCACCTCGGCAAAGATCTCATCGCCATCTTGCGCAACACGGTCGGTGGAGAGATCAAGGAGTACACCAAGATCCTCTCCGAAACCCGCGAGCAGGCACTGGACCGCATGGTCGAAGAAGCTCAGGAGCTGGGCGCCAACGCGATCGTCTCGACCCGCTTCTCGAGCTCCGAGATCGCCACCAGCGCGGCCGAGATGCTGGTCTACGGCACCGCTGTGGTCGTCGAAGACGTCGATACTGAGAGCTAGATCCGCAGCCGACAACACCATTGGGGGCCGCGACGCAGCCAATCCAGAGGTTTCAAGCCTCTCGGTTGCGCTGTTCGAGACGCTGCCGTAGCGTCTCCAGGACATTTGCAGCGGTCTCGAGGGCTCGCGGGCTGATGCCCTCGGCAAGCTCGTTCGACCACTGGATCTGCTCCTCCATGATCTCGCCGAGCACCTCGGCGCCTCGGCGCGTGAGTGCAACGAGGCGAGCCCGCTGATGGTCAGGGTTGGTGCTCAACGTGAGTAGCCCCTGATCCGCGAGATCGTTGACGATTCGCTGCACTGCTTGCCGCGTCAGACCCATGTTTCGCGCTATCTGCGCGACATGGATCGGTCGACTGCTGCTGTCGATCGCACCGAGCACCTTCCACCGAGCGCTTGACAGCGCCCAGGGTTTCGTCAGCTCGTCCCCTGCGGCTCCGAGCAGCCCGTGGAAAGGGAAGATCTGAAGAATGAGCCGAGTAACAGCTTCTCCACTCGCGCTTCTATCCGGCCCCTTCGACATGACCGTATGCTGTCAAGAACGACAAGACACCATCAAGCCTCGACGAAGGCCTGCTCGAACTGAGCCCAAGCGTCAACTCATCAGCGATATGCGACACGTCGATCGCGCGGTCGAAGAACCGCGGAACCTCACGTGCGAATCACTTCGTAGAGTCCCGGAAAATGCGGAAACATACTCGTGAGCGTTGCCTTGAACTCATCGGTGTCAGCAGCGGCCAAGAAATGCTGGGGGGACTCCCATTCCGCCATGTTGATGAGCAGGAAGCGTGCATCGGGCGAGACGGCGCGGTGCAGGCGAGTGGCAATGAAACCCGGCGACTTGCGCATCACTGCTGCCCCGCGCTCCCACATTTCGAGCGCTTCTTCTTCTTTGCCAGCTGGAACTTCGAATGGATTGAGCAGGATCACGGACATGTTTGTCTCTCTTTGGGTGTTGTTCGAGGTACTTGCACGACGTCATCATGGCTCGGGTCTTTCATTTCATCGCTTGAACCAGGTCAGGCCCATGCGCGAGAAGGTGTCGCCCTTCTTGAGTTGGTAGAGCCCTACTCCTGCAACGTGCATGACGAAGAGCGCCATGAAGACCTTAGACGCGACAACGTGCGCGTTCTTTGGTGGAACGTTCTGAATCCCTTCGGGTGACACCGTTCCAGGCCAGAGACCGAATCCGCTAGAGAGCAGCATGGCCACTCCGCTCGCCAGCATGACCACGATCACGACGTAGAGCAGAATGTGGTTCCACTTGAACGCCTGCTCGCGCCACGGCGGCATTCCCGGCGGCGGGGACGGCCAAGGATCTCGAAGCCTCCAAGCAAGACGGCCAAGGGTGAGCCCGAGCACAACCAATCCCAGGCCGACATGGAGTCGGTAGAGTCTTAGCTGCGCCACGCCCTCGGGCAGGCGTGTCATCACGGCTCCGGTAGCAGCCATACCGATCAGGAGAAGTGCACTGATCCAGTGGAGCGCTTGTGTTGTTCGCCCATAGGCTGCGGGCCGCTCTGTCTCGACGACATTCCCTTCTGTGACCATCGTCAGTGATCCTCCAGTGCAACGGTGTCGGCACTCGTGATTCGATCCGTCACTTCACGCCGACATGGTGACAGCACATTGCCACTGTGTCAACTTGTTGTCAATTTGTTCACAAAGGGCGGAATCAGGACCTGCCTGGCCGTTCTGAGGCTGTCATTTGAAGGCAGGCGCGAAGTCAGCGGACAGGCCCAGGCGGCCCTGCGGGCGTTCGTTCCATTGTCGGGCAGCGACAGTAACGGCGCAGATCCAACACTCACCGGATTCGCGCGGCTCTAGCCGCAAAGCCCCTCAGGGGCGCCTTCCATAGAACGGGGTTTCACCCCCGTTCTCGTTGTCAGTCTCCCGTCCGCATGACCTCAGCGAGGTCGGCGCGCACGCAGGGCAGGTCGGCGGGCAACCAGCTGTCGAAAGCGGCGCTGGCGAAGAGCTCTTCGTCGCCGGGATAAGTCGGCACGATCCACAGGGGGAAGCGCTCGAAGATCTCGTCGTCGCTGCGGCGTCGGCGCGCCTGGACGGCCCGGCGCCGATCGGCGGCTCCGTCCAGGTGCGCCAGCAGATGCGTCACGGCCCGCAGATGCGCCAGGGTTCTTCCATCGCGCAGAGAAGGAGCGGGCATGGACTCCTGCCAGAACCAGCCCGGCAGGAGGCTTCGCGCGGCCTTGCGAACACCGCGGCGAAAGAACTCGCGCGGACCGTAGCCGTTCCATTTCTGGCGCAGGTTGGTCCGTGGTAGATCGCTCGGCGGTTCGGCTATCGGCGGGGTCTCGGAAGGCGGCTCCGAGAGTGCCGGCGAGGGCGCCGCGGTGTTGGCGATGAGACCGGCGTAGGGATCGACGCTCAACAGCTCGCCGGCCGGATTGTTCTGCACCATGAGCGTCTGTGTGCGGTGCTGCAGGGTCAGTAGGATCGCCGGGGCGAGCTGCCGCCAGAGCGCTTCATCGAAATTCTTGTAGGCGGTCAGGAAGGCGTTGCGCTCGAACAGGAAGCCCCGATTGTCGTTGCCCAGCAGCTGACTGGTGGCCATCGACCGATGGTGGACCACGGCCCGGGGCTCGAACAAGACCCGCTCGCCGCCGGACCAGAGGCGCCAGCCAAGGTCGACATCCTCCAGGTAGGCGAAGTAGCCCTCGTCGAACCCTCCGGCAGCAAGGAACGACTCGCGACGGACGATCATGTTGCCGCCGCAAGCGAAGAGCAGCTCGGTTCCGACGGCGGGTACATCCACCTCACCCAGAGACCGGCCGAAATCTTGCTGGAAAGCATGGCCGTCGAAGGTCAGCAGGCCGCGGGCGAAATCGAGCCGCTCGCCGGACCAATCGACGATCTG
>JBCCGX010000659.1:0-5920 GCA_039029035.1 Acidobacteriota bacterium
CAGTAAATCGCCGATACGTTCGGCGGCGGCGCCGGTGTTGGTGAGGATGCGTGTCTCCTTGAGCTTCGGCACCTCCGGGCCGCGGGTGCCCTCACCCGAATGGGGACGCGTGACGAAGCCCTGCGGCACCTCGCCGAGTCGACGGAGCGGGTACTCACGGAAGAGGTTGGCTTCGCCGTAAGGCTCGAGCTCCTTCATGCGGATCCGGAAGTCGAGATTCTGAGCGATGAGGTAGAAGAACACCCCCTCGTAGCGCTCACCCAGATTGACCCGCGCCACCGCTTGTTGGAACGCCACCTCCGCCAGCACCTCGTCCAGCTTCTTGACGTACCAGCTGTGCTTGACGATCGTCGCGGCCAGTTTCTCGGCTCGTTTCAGCGCCGGCTTCCATTTCTTGTTGCGCAAGACCTTGTCGATCTCGGCGATCTCTTCGAGGTAGGCGTCGCGGTTGGCGCCCAGCTTGCCGGCGACCGGTGCCGCCAAGGCAAGGGCGAGAGCGACGACGAGAGCGATTCGGCATATCGTCTGCATGGGATCCTCCTCCTGATGAGCCACATTAACTGTAGGGAAAGGCGTCACCAATGGCATCGCGGGCAGGATGACTTGCCGGCTGGGTGCCACGAGCCGTCGGTGGCAAGCGCCCTGAGGGTGTTTCGGCCGTGCCGCGGGTGTGGTCCGAAGGGCCATCCTTCGCCCCGATGGTGCGAGCGACTGTGTTAAAGTTCAGAGTAGAAATCGAACGTCGACGGACAACTCACAGAGGCTCACGGACTCCGATTTGGGGGCTTTCGGACTGGAAGGTCTCAGTACCGGCTAGGAGGAAGACGGATGCTTGTGATCATCAGCGATATCCATCTGACGGACGGACTTTCGGGCGAGACGATTCAGAAGGATGCGTTTCTGACCCTGCGCCAGCGAATCAAGAATCTGGCCTACGAGGCTTCGTGGCGCTCCGGCGGTACGTGGACCTACGAGCCGATCGAGGAGATGCACATCCTCATGCTCGGCGACATCCTCGACATCATCCGTTCCCCCAGCTGGCTGGCGGCCGGTGCCGAGCCGCGGCCGTGGAGCGATCCGAAGTCGCCCGAGTTCATCGCCAAGGTGAAGGAAATCAACGACGGCATCCTGAAAGAGAATGCGGCGTCTTTGAAGATCCTCAAGGAGTTCCAAGGCGAGAAGCCGCTGACCGTCTCCAAGCGCGGGCGCCACAAGGAAGAGGATCCGCAGCCGATCAAGGTCCACATCCACTACATGATCGGCAACCACGATTGGTTCTACCACCTACCCGGGCCGGAATACGACGAGATCCGCAAGAGCGTCGTCGATGCCATCGGTCTCGACAATGATCCGTCGGAGCCCTTTCCACACGATCCCTACAACGAGACCACCCGCAGCGCCCAGGCGATTCGCAAAGTGCTCGAAGACCATGGTGTCTGCGCCCGGCACGGCGATATCTACGACCCCTTCAACTACGAGGCGGAGCACGGCCGCAACGCCTCCTCCCTGGGCGACGCCATCGTCGTCGAGCTGCTCGGCCGCTTCCCGGACGAAGTCAACAAGGCGCTCGGCGACGAGCTGCCGAAGGAGACTCGCGATGCCTTCTTGGAGCTCGACAACGTCAAGCCCTATGCCGTGATCCCCGGCTGGATCAACGGCCTCCTGGCTCGCACGGTCAGCCAGAAGTCGTTGCAAGACGAGGTCAAGAGAATCTGGGACCGGGTGGCGGACGACTTCCTGCAAGTCGACTTCGTGCGGGCGCACGACAAGCCGTGGCGTTTCGACATCGTCGATGGCCTGCAAGCCGGTCTCAAGCTGGCCGGCGGCTTCTCACTGGAGAAGATCGGCAACCTGGCGCTCAAGTACTACAAGAAAGCCGGTAACACCGAAGAGAGCTACTACAAGAGCGCTCTCGAAGAAGAGCACTTCAGAAACGGTGCGGCGCAATTCGTCGTCTACGGCCACACCCACGATTACGAGGTCGTACCGTTGGTACGGGAGCACGACAGCCACTTCCATCACAACCTCTACATCAACTCCGGCACCTGGCGGCGGGTGCACAAGATCGCCCGCAACGATCCCGATAGCCTGCAGTTCTACGGCTACGACGTGATGACGTACCTGGCGTTCTTCCGCGGTGACGAGCGGCGCGGCAAGCAGTTCGAGACCTGGTCCGGAGCGCTGGGAGTGAGCGAGGAGTGAACGGCGACGGTGATGGAGGCCTCGGACAGCGGTAAGGGCCTCGGACAGAGGTCCGGCGCCACGAGCAAGGCATCCCAAGGAGTAGAGACTTCCCGCGCCAAGGGGGGCAACGGAATCTTGGAGGAGCAGACATGGGCAACTATGACGTCATCGTGATCGGCAGCGGATTCGGCGGAGCGGTCATGTCTTGCCGTCTGGCCGAGCAGGGCCACAAAGTACTCGTTCTGGAGCGTGGCCGGCGCTGGACACCGGAGCAATACCCCCGCAAGCCAACGGACGACTGGATCTACGACCACGAGCGGCCCGAGAAGCTCAACGGCTGGATCGATCTGCGCCTCTACCACCACATGGGCGTCGCCCAGACCGCGGCGGTCGGCGGTGGCTCGCAGATCTACGCCAACGTCTCGGTCGAGGCACCGAAGTGGATCTTCGACGAAGGCTGGCCGCAGGAGATCACCTACGACGAGCTGGTGCCGCACTACAAGACCGTCGGCAAGATGCTCGACCTGCAGCAGATCCCCGACCACCAGATGACCACCCGCTCGAAGCTGATGCAGGAAGCGGCGGAGAAGATGGGCTTCCCCGAGCGTTTCGACAAGGTCGACCTGGCGGTCACCTTCGACAAAGACTACGACCCGTCGAAGCTCGACGACCCCTTCGACAAAAAGCACTCCAAAGAGTTCACCAACTCCTTCGGCAAGAAGCAGGGCACCTGCATTCACCTCGGCAACTGCGACATCGGCTGCGATGTGCTGGCCAAGAACACCCTCGACCTGAACTACCTTGCGGTCGCCGAATCGAAGGGCGCCGAGGTGCGGCCGATGCACCTGGTGACCACCATCGAGCCGCACGATGGCGGCTACAAGGTGCACTTCGATCGGATCGAGAACGGCGAGCGTATCGAGGGTCAGGAGACCGCCGCCAAGGTCGTCATCGCGGCCGGCTCCCTGGGCTCCACCGAGCTGTTGCTGCGGGCCCGCGATCAATACAAGACCCTGCCTGATCTGAGCGATCACTTGGGCGTCGGCTGGTCTTCCAACGGCGACTTCCTCACCCCGGCGTTCTACGACCGCGAGATCGATCCCACCATGGGGCCGACGATCACCTCGGTGATCAACTTCCTCGATGGCAAAGAGACCAACGGCGAGCGTTTCTGGGTGCAGGAAGGCGGCCTGCCGCCGCTGCTCGACGACTACGTCAAGGCCAAGCTCGACGACGGGATGGGCAACCGCAAGATGCAGATGTTGCTCGATGCCATTCGCAAGCACTTGCAAGACCATCGGCCGCTGCGCAACGCCATGCCATGGTTCGGTCAAGGGATCGACAAAGCCAACGGTCGCTTTTACCTGCGTCGCAAATGGTGGAACCCCAAACGCCGCGAGTTCTGCCTCGACTGGAAGCCGCAGGACGCCGAAGGTGTGATCAACGGCATGGCCGACATGCACGTCAAGCTGTCCAAAGCCACCGGCGGCAAGCCCGTCGTGCCACCCACCTGGACCCTGTTCAAATTCCTCGTCACCCCGCATCCCCTGGGCGGCTGCAACATGGGCAACGACGCCTCGAGCGGCGTCGTCGATCACGGTTGTAAGGTCTTCGGCTACGACAACCTGTGGGTCGTCGATGGCGCCGTCATCCCGGAAGCCATCGGCAAGAACCCGTCACGCACCATCGCCGCGGTCGCCGAGCGGGCGGCGGCTTTGGTCGACGACTGAGCTCTGTCAGAGCCGCCACCGGTCGCCGATGGTCCTGCGGCGGCGTGCTTCGCGCGTTGTGGACTGAGAGGATCGAGTTGCGACGTCCGATCCCGGAGAGTGCGACCGGATCAGAGACGTTCTCGCCGCGGACCTCGGGAACCCGAAATCTGCGACGTTCCCGTTCTTCGAAGACGAAGAGCCGGCCGACGGCTGGCCGAGCTAGATCCCACGTCAGAAACAGCGTTTCCGTGCTCGACAGGGCGTTCTTGTGGGGCGAGCACGCGGCGGGCTAGCCTCCGAACGTCTTCTTCAGGTGCATCCACGCCTGGCGCTTCCACCAGATCCAGTCGTGGCTCACGTCGTGGCCCCAGATGTCGCTGTAGTGGGGGATCCCCTTGGCGTCCAGGATCTCGGCCATCGCCTGGGTTTCCTCGATACAACCTTCCTCCCACATGCCCTGGCCGCAGACCAAAGTCAGGTGGGTGTTGTCCTTCACCCGATCGAGGTGCGGGCCCTCCAGGTTGGGGACGTAAGCCAAGGGATTGTTGAAGTAGACGTCCGTATCCGTGTAGCCGCCGGTGAAGTGGGTGGCGTTGTAGCGCCCGCTCAGGCATAGGGCGTAGTGGAAGATCTCGGGGTGCTTGAGGGCGAAGTTGGCGGCATAGAACGCCCCCAGGCTGGCGCCCGACGTGGCGATGCGGATGTCCTCGCTGTTGCAGTCCCGGCGGATCGCCGGCACCAGATCCTCGAGGACGAAACGCTCGTAGGCTTTGTGGTGCAGCATCCGATGCCGCGGGTCCGTGTCGCGGTCGGTCCAGGCGCGCGAAACGTTCGACTCCGGGCAGTAGAGCTTCAGCTTGCCACCGTTGATCAGCGGCGCCAGCACCTCCACCATCCCTTGCCGGTCCCACTCGTGGGCGAAGCCGGCGGCGGAGGGAAACACCAGCAGCGGCGCGCCCCAATGGCCGAAGGCCCAAACATGCACTCGCCGCCCCATGGCAGCACTCTCGATCATCTCGTGTCGCCGCTTCATTGGAATGTCCTCGGGAAAGAGGCCGATCTTAATCTAAATCTTGCCGCGCACGGACCCACGATCTTGGCAGGAGGGCTGCCAGTCGCTCACCTGCAATCAGGGCTCTAAGAGGAGAGCACGCAGTCCAGCCTGCTGGAAGTGGGCGTCGGCGGTCAGAGCTGCGTTGAGCTCGAGCTCTCTCATGACGACAAAAGAAAGGCAATCGGTCAGTCCCCATTCCTTGTCCTTGCGCGATCGGTAGAGGTCGAAGGCTCCCGCACAGAGATCTTCGCTGGCGGGGACGATCTCGATCGCAGGATCCTCGTGGAGGGAGCTGATCAAAGCGATGGCGGCTTCACGGTAACGGGCCCTGGCCAATGCGTTGCCGATCTCCAGCAAGACGCCTCGGGTGGTGACGAGCTGCACGCCCTCTTGCTCGATCTGTTCAGCCAATCGGATCGCCTTCAGATGGTGGGCATCGCGTGAGGATGCCAAGGCGATCACATAGGACGTGTCGAGGAAGTCAGTCCCCATCTTGGAGCATCTCGCCGTAGAGGTGCTCGTCAAGGCGGGAAGACCAGTCGCGTGGGCCGTCGAGATGCAGAGACTTAGCGGTGCGCAAAAAAGACTTGGCCTGCGTTTGAGGCTCTGCGTCAGCCTGCTCTTTGACGACGATCCGAACACGAGTGTTCGGTGTGAGGTCTGGGGTCTCGTCAGGTCTGAAGACCAGGCCGTCGAAGGTTGCGGTTAGAGTTGTCATGGGTATGAACCTCGCGTCACTCGAGCAGCCATCGTAACAGATACAGCTAACGGACCTTACAGCCATCAGATCTTGCCGCGCTCGATCGACGTCGCGGCGACACGGCCCAACAGGCCGACCATCTGGTTGAGGTTGGCGAAGCGTGGATCCTGGGTGTGGCCGTGGAAGAAGCGGTAGTAGATCTGTTGCCCGATCACCGCCAGCTTGAACAGGCCGAAGCAGAAGTAGAAGGTGAGATCCTTGATTTCGGTA
>JBCCGX010000660.1:0-5918 GCA_039029035.1 Acidobacteriota bacterium
ACAGGGACGGCTCAATGCCCGCGCTGTGGGTTGTGCTCGTCTTCCCACCACCAGAATCGGGGTAGCGGCTTCTCGACCGGCCAGATCTGGTCGAGGGTGGCACCGTCGTAGAGCTCGCCGTTCTTCATCACGTAGCGGATGGAGGTGGTGTTGCGGATGTCCTCCAGCGGATCACTTGCCAGCACCACCAGATCGGCGAGCTTGCCGATCTCGAGCGAGCCGAGATCCGGGTCGATGCCGGTGATCCGGGCACCGTCGATGGTGGCGGCGCGCAGCACTTCGATCGGCGTCATACCGCCCATAGCGAGGGACCACATCTCCCAATGGGTGGCGAGACCCTCGACCTCACCGTGGCCGCCGATGCCGACGAGGCCACCGGCGCGCTGGATCTTGGCGGCGTCGGCTGCCGCTTCGTCGAAGTTGAATTCGTCGTCGCGCACCCATTGGCCGCGCCGGCGCGTCATCTCGTCGAGACGGTTGTGGGGATAGAAGCGGTTGAGCTTGGGGTCGTCGTGGACTTCGGTACGGGTGAAGAAGTACTCGGTGGACTCGACGCCGTTGTACTGCACCACCAACGTGGGGGTGTAGGCGGTGCGGGTCTTGGCATAGAGCTCCACGACGTCTTTGTAGAGCGGTGCCACGGTCAGGGTGTGCTCGTTGCCGTGCATCCCGTCGATGGCGTGGGTGATGTTCAGCTTGAGATCGCCGGCCCCTTCGGTGGTCGGCATCAGGCCAAGATCCTTGGAGGCTTGGGCCACCCACTGCCGCTGCTTGCGGTTGCCGACCAGGTAGGACTTGATGTTGCGGGTTCGGTAATGCTCGGCGTAGCGTCGCAGGTAGGCATGCACCGCCTCGTAGGACTTGAAGCTGTTGGGACCGAAGATGCCGGGGCCGGTCATGAAGGCGCGCTGGCCGAGGCTCTGACCGGTGTCGACGAGATCTTGGTAGGCGAAGTAGTCCTTGTGCGACGTTTGCACGTCGAGACCGGCGGTCACACCGTAGGCCAGGCTGACGATCAGGCTCCAATTCTGCGGCTCCAGCACGTCCTGGGTGCGGAACTCCCAATGGGCGTGGGTGTCGATGAAGCCGGGCACGATGGTGGCGCCGTCGACCTCGACTACGCGGGCGCCCTCGGGGATCTCGACGCTGCCGCGGGGACCGAGAGCGACGATGCGGTTGTCGGTCACGACCAGGTCGGCATCCCGAATCGGCTCGGCCATGGCGGCAGTCGAGTCGCCGGCCATGGTGAGGACGCTGGCGCCGGAGAGGACGATCGTGCCTTCAGGGGTCGCGCGTGGGACCTCGAGCACCACCCGAATTGCCGTGACGCTCTCGTGCTCGTCGAGCGGTGGCTCGCGCTTCTCCTCGGGCTCTGCGTCGGCGCCTTTGGCCTTCTTGCGACCCTTGCGCTTGGCCTTGCCCCGATCTTCGGCCTCGGCGCCGTCTTTGTCGCCCTTCTCCGGCCGACGCAGCTCGATGCTGTCCAGAGGCCGCTGGTAGACCGTCGAGCCGATCGCCCAGGTGATGGTCTTGCCACCGTCCGCCCAGCCGAAGAAATCAGCCCCGATGTCGGTGAGCCGGGCGCTGGTGAACGCCGGGCTACGGACGGCGATGGTGGCCGGCTCGCCGCCGGTATGAGTGACCGGCACCAACCAGAGTAGCTTGTTGACCCAGGCCAGGGCATGCTGACCCTTCGGGTTCAAACGAACCGACTCCGCTGCCGGCGGTTCCCGGCGACTCGAGTTACCCGAGGGGCCGGTGACCTTCAGGACGGTGTGCGGATCGCTGCCGTCGAAGCGCACCGAGAACAACCCTTGGTCTTCAGAGTAGAGTTGGATCCGTGTCGGATCGTTGGCGAAGTGGGGTGTCCGCGCGCCGCGCGCCGGCATCACCTGGTGCACCTCGCCGCCCGCAGCCGGCAGCCAAACCAGGTCGAGAGGCACCGCCAGGCCGCCAAACTCCGAGTAGGTTTGGTGGCGCATGTACTCGTTACCGCGCATGGCGACGATCCGCGCGCCGTCCGGCGAGTAGGCGAGATCGGTGTAAAAGGCTGGCTCTTGAGTCAACTGCTCGGGAGCACCGCTGCCGTCGGCCGGCAGACGCCAGATCTGGCCACCCTCGTTCATCGACCAGGTGACGTAGGCGATCCAGCGACCGTCCGGCGACCACACCGGCTCGAACTCCCAGGCATCGCCCGACGTCAAGCGCTCCGGCTTGGCGTCGTCTCCTGTCTCCAGGTCTTGAACATCTACGGCGTAGAGATGGGTGAGGATCGACATGGCGAGGCGTGAGCCGTCGGGAGAGAAGCTCGGATCGTGGACGATGCGAGCCCGCACCGGCCCCTGGTCGACCCGGTAAGGGGCGGTGAGATCGGGGCCGATGGCGAGGGAGACCTCGGCGGTGAAGGGAATTTCAGTCGCCGCTCCGGTGGTGACATCGATCGAGTGGATCTTGCCGCCATAGGCGGCGATGACTGCTGCACCATCCGGCGTGAAGGCATAGCCGGGGAGGAAGTCGCGGCTCGAGACGCGCCCCTGCTCCTGGGCGTCGCGCTGGATCGGCCACACGAGCCAGCGATCGGCGCCGGTCTCGAGATCGCGCAGGCGGAGCCCGGTCTGGGTCTCGTAGCGCGTGGCGTAGGCCAGCCAGCGGCCATCCGGCGACAGCGCTGGTCGGATGCCGCCGCCCTCGGCCTGGGTGATCTGATCACTCTCACCGGTGCGCAGGTCGAAGCGGTGGATGTGGGCGAGAGGAAACCGCTGCGCCCGCCGGCGTTGTCTGGGGATCGTCTCGGCGTAGTAGAGCCATCGGCCATCGGGGGAGACCGCGGCGCCGACGCCATCGACACCGCCGCCCGAGCCGGGACCATCGCCGCCCGAGTCGCCTGCCGCGCCTTTCTTCTTCAAGGGAACACCGCTGCCGCCGTCGACGTGGTACATCGTGTGTCCTGGCCGCGGGCCGCCGACCCGGACGATGACGAACCGACTGTCCGGCGTCCAGGTCGGCGAGATCACCGACACGTTCTCTTCGGCCGAAAGCTTGCGCGGCTCGCTGCCGTCGAGTTTGCTGATCCACAGGTTGTCCGCTCCGTCGCGGTCGCTGACAAAGGCGATCCGGGTACCGTCTGGCGAGACCCGAGGCTGGCTGTCGTAGCCCATGCCGCGGGTAATCGGCGTCGCCACGCCGCCTGCGATCGGCAGGCGGTAAAGATCGCCTAGAAGCTCGAAGACGATCGCCTCGCCGTCCGGCGTGACGTCGAGGGAGATCCAGGTGCCTTCGTCGGTGGTGAAGCTCAGGCGCTCGGCGCCGGCTTCTAAGGGCAGCGGCTCGGCCTTGGCGTCGCCTTTGTCGTCATCGTCCCGGTCCTTGGCCAGGGCCGTGCCAGTCAGCGCCAAAGCCAAGATCCACGTTGCTGCTCGGATGCCGGTCGAAGAAACGGCCATGCGGTCCACCCTCGGGTTGTTTATTGCTCGGCGACTATACTTCAACCGGGAGCCGATGGCCGGCTGCTAGACTGAGAGGACTTCCCGCAACCGAGATTCAGGAGATCGTCATGACTTCGTCTTTCCAGCGGATAGCTTCGCGAACGAGCCTCGGACTGATTCTTGCCATGGCTCTCTTGGCTCCGATCGCCTCGGCCGACGACTGGTCGCAGTGGCGAGGGCCGGCGCGGGATGGCCATGCGACCATGTTCCAGCCGCCGGCGACCTGGCCGGAAGAGCCGCGCTCGGTGTGGAAGGTGGAAGTGGGCGAGGGGTTCGCCTCCCCGGTGATCGCCGGCGACACCATCTACCTCATGGCCCGGCAGGGGGACGACGAGGTCGCCATGGCGCTCGAGCTGACCAGCGGCAAGACGCGCTGGACTCATCGTTTCCCGACCCCGTACGAGATGCACCAGGCCGCGGTCAAATATGGCAAGGGACCCAAGTCGACGCCGGTCGTGGCCGAGGGCGTCGCCTGCTTCCTCGGTATCGACGCCCGCTTCTCCTGTCACGACGCCGACACCGGTAAGGTGCTGTGGGTGCGCGACTTCTCCGACAAGTCCGAACCGGTCAAGACGTTCTGCGGCTCCTCCATGTCGCCGCTGGTGGTCGATGGGGTGATCTACGTTCACCTCGGTGACGACCGCGCCGGCCGCTTCTTTGCCGCCGATCTGCGCACCGGCAAAGAGAAGTGGGGCTGGGAAGGCCAAGGACCGGGCTATGCCTCGCCGTTTCTGATGGAGATCGACGGCCAACCTCAGGTGGTGACCTTCGCCACCACCGACCTTCTGAGCTTCGAGCCCAAGACCGGCGACCTTCTGTGGAATCGCCACTACCCCGACAAGTGGCGGGAGAACATCGTCGATCCCATCGTCGTCGGTCAGCGCATCCTGATCTCCGACTTCGAGAACGGCACCCTCTCGGTCTGGCCGAAGAAGACGAAGGATGGCTGGGTGGTGGAAGACCACTGGCACAACGAAGAGCTCACCCAGCGCATGGCCTCCCCGGTGACCGACGGCAAGACGGTCTACGGCTTCTCCGACAAGCGCAAAGGCCAGCTCTTTGCCCTCGACCCGGAAGAAGGCCAAGTGATCTGGCAAGACCAGGGCCGCGGCGGCCGTAACGCCGTCCTCACCCTGGCCGGTGACTGGCTGTTCGTCGTGTCCACCGACGCCGAGCTCAAAGTGCATCGCTGGGACGGCAAGGCGCTACACGAAGTCAAGCGCTACGAGATCGCCAACAGCGAAGTCTGGGCCCAGCCCGCCTGGCTGGCCGACGGCCTGCTAGTGAAGGATGTTAGGCACCTGACCCGTTTTGCCTTTGCCGCTGAGCCGCCGGCTGAGAGCGGGCCTTGACCGCCATCTCACTCTTCGGCACAATCTGGCCGCAAATCCCGGCCGATTCGCACCGAGCTGCCGCCAAAGCCGGCGGTGCGTGAGCGCGTGTAGCGGGCGTCCATCACGTGGACGATGGTGCCGTTTTCGTCCTCTTCGATCTCCACCCAGGGGTAGCGTGTCCAGTTGGCCATGCCGCGGAGGCAGTGGGCCCCGAAGGCGGCTTGGACGGCGGGCTCCTCGGAGGGCTTGGGCAGGGTTTGCGCCAGGATCTCCAGGCGTGGCTCGGCGAGCCAGTCGTAGGTGCCGAAGCGGTACTCACGCGCCGTGTCGATCACCACGACGTGCCGTAAGGGCCGCACCGGGACCGGACCGATCATGACGTCGGAGGCGGTGATGCCGAGATCCGGCAGGCGGGCTTCGACATCGCGATGGGCCTGGGCCGAGCCGGCATGGAGGACGCCGATGTAGAGGGCCATGCAGACCAGGGCGCCGCGCGCCAACCAGGCCGACGTTGGGCGCGTTGTCCGCCACCGCAGAAACAGGACACCGGCAAGCCCAGCGAACCACAGCAGACGAGCCAGGGGTTGGCCCGCGGTGTTGGAGAGCAGCAGCGCCGCCGCGGCGAGGCCGAGGGCACCCCAGGCGATGCGGCTGCGCCAGGTTTGGGAGTGATAAAGGAATGCGGCACCGCCAAGCGTCAACCAGAGCCACGGGTCGACGATGAAGAGAGTGTCGCCGTAGAACCAGCGGCCGTCGAAGGGCATCAGCAGACGGATGCCGTAGGTATTGAGCCAGTCGAGGAAGGGATGGGTCAAAAAGCCCAGGTAGGCGAGGCCGAGGATCCAGGCGAAGTGGATCGGCTCGGCTTGCGGATCGCGCCGCTGACGCCAGGCACGCTCGAAGAGCGCCACCAGGCCGGCCAGCACGGTGGGAAGCACCACCATCGCCAGTACGCCATGGGTCCACCCGCGACGCAGATAGAGCGCCGTATCGGCGCTGGTGACGAAGTAGGTGAAGGCGTCGACGTCGGGCAGATTGACCCCGACGAGCAGCGTCGCCGTTGCTAGCGGCGTCTTTTTCGCCAAACCGGCGTCGGCCA
>JBCCGX010000661.1:0-5915 GCA_039029035.1 Acidobacteriota bacterium
AAGAGGCCGACAAGTCGGTGGCGCGGGCCAAGCGCGAGATCGATATCGCACGCGAGACGGCGGTCAAGGAGCTCTACACATTGAGTGGAGACCTCGCCACCCACCTCGCGGCCAAGATAGTCGGTCGCGAGCTCAAACCCGAAGATCATCAGCGGTTGATCAGCGATGCGATCGCAGATCTGAGCCCACAGAAGCCCAACTGATCGCGGTGGAGTGCCGCTGTTTGCACAGCAAGCAAGGTGTGCAGCCAAGCCGTCGCGATCGGGCGTCCGAGCTGACGCAGGTCCGGCGAGCGATTTCCCAACATAGGTAGAGCGCGATGTCGAAGGTCGATAACAAACAGCTCGCCGTGGCCAATGTCTATAGCCAGGCGATCTACGATCTGGCGAAATCCCGAGGCGAAGTCGAGTCTCTGCTCCAAGAGCTGCAAGGGATCGCCAGCGTCATCGAGAAGGACGAGGCCTTCGCCAGCTTCGTATCGAGTCCGTTGGTCGATACCGACGAACGGGCTCAGGCGATCGAACGGATGTTCCGTGGCCGCGCCAGCGATTTGTTGGTGGATGCCTTGCAAGTCATCCATCGCAAGGGCCGGCTGGGCCTCTTACCAACGATCGCCGAAGCCTGTCGGCGTGAGCATCAGGAACAGAGCGGGCAGGTCGATGTGCACGTTCGGACGGCGGTCGCACTGTCGGACGGACTGCGGGACGACCTGCGACGAGCGATCGCCGACCGCTACGGTAAACAGCCCGATCTGCGCGAAGAGGTCGACCCGTCGTTGATCGCTGGCATGGTGCTGCAGGTCGATGACGAGAAGGTCGATTCCAGCGCCGTGCGTCAGATCGCCAAGCTGCGCAACATTCTCCACGATAGAGCTGCGAAGGAGATCCACCGCAGCCGACAGGAAGCCGGGTGAGCAGCGGATCAGCCTGCTCCACGAGAAAGGGAGACTGATGAGTTTCAAAGTCGATGAAATCTCCTCCGTCATTGCGGAAGAGATCCAGCAATACCGCAGCGAGATCGACGTCGCCGAGGTCGGAAGGGTCCTCGAAGTCGGCGACGGCATCGCGCGGATCTACGGCCTTCAGAACGCTATGGCGGGCGAGCTCGTCGAGTTCTCGAACGGCCAGAGCGGGCAGGTGCTCAACCTGGAAGAGGGCTCTGTCGGCGTCGTCATCTTGGGCGACTACCTGGAGATTCGCGAGGGCGACGAGGTCCGCCGCACCGGCGAGCTGCTCTCCGTTCCCTGCGGCAACCAGTTGGTCGGCCGTGTGGTCGATCCCCTCGGTCGGCCGCTCGATGGCCTCGGGGTGATCGAGACGCCGCACCGGCGGCCGCTCGAGTTCAAGGCCCCCGGCATCGTCGAGCGTCAGCCGGTGACCGAGCCTCTGATGACCGGCCTCAAGGCGATCGACAGCATGATCCCGGTGGGTCGCGGCCAGCGCGAGCTCATCATCGGTGATCGCAAGACCGGCAAGACCGCCATCGCGATCGACACGATCATCAATCAGAAGGGCCAGGACGTCATCTGCGTCTACGTGGCCATCGGGCAAAAAGAGTCGACGGTGGTCGGCGTGGTCGACAAGCTCAAAGAGCATGGCGCCATGGACTACACCATCGTGGTCTCGGCGTCGGCCTCCGATCCGTCGCCGTCGCAGTACATCGCCCCCTACGCCGGCGCCGCCATGGCCGAGTACTTCATGTACCGCGAAGGCCGCGCCACACTGGTGATCTACGACGATCTGTCCAAGCAGGCCCAGGCCTACCGCCAGCTGTCCCTGCTGCTGCGTCGCCCGCCGGGCCGCGAGGCCTACCCCGGCGACGTCTTCTACCTCCACTCCCGCTTGCTCGAGCGCGCCGTCAAGCTGCGCGACGAGTACGCCGTGGTGCCCAAGGACACGCCGGAGGATTCGCTGGATCGCTCGCTCGCTCGCCAGCATCCGGACGGCTTGAACGCCCCGGAAGATCAGCGACCGGACGGGCTCGACGGCCTCTACCACCGACCGGAAGGTCTGGAGCGGATCGAAGCCTGGTACGAGTCCCTGGACGACAAGGACGACTTCAAGGTCCACCGCTTCCCCGACAGCGGCGGCTCGATGACCGCCCTGCCGATCATCGAGACCTTGGAAGGTGAGGTTTCGGCCTACATCCCGACCAACGTGATCTCGATCACCGACGGTCAGATCTACCTCGAGCCCGATCTCTTCTTCGCTGGCGTCCGCCCGGCGGTCAACGTCGGTATCAGCGTCTCGCGCGTCGGCGGTAACGCCCAGCGCAAAGGCATGAAGAAGATCGCCGGCTCGCTGCGTCTCGATCTCGCCGCCTATCGCGAGCTCGAAGCCTTCGCCCAGCTGGGTACCGAGCTCGACACCGCCACCCAGCGCCAGCTCGATCGCGGCCAGCGCATGGTGGAGCTGCTCAAACAGCCGCAGTACGAGCCTTTCACCTTCAATCGCCAGCTGGTCAGTATCTTTGCCGGCACCCAAGGCCTGCTCGATGATCTGCCGGTTCCGCAGGTTCTCGATTTCGAGGCGGCGCTGTTGCGCCACTTCGAAGACGAGTTCCCCGAGCATCTCGAAGAGATGGAAGAGAAAGGCGTCATCTCGAGCGAGCTCAACGCCGCGATGACCAAGGTCATCACCGACTTCAGGGCCCACTTCGGCGAAGAGAGCGATGGCTAATCGAAGAGTCCTCGTCAAGCGGCGCAAGGCGGTCCGCAACATCCGCAAGATCACGCGGACCATGCAGCTGATCGCCACCGCCCGCTTTCAAGCGGCGTTCAATCGCGCCGTGGCCAGCAAGCCCTACAGCGACAAGCTGGGCGAGCTGGTCAACGACCTCTCCGGCGCGGCCGGGTCGACCGATCATCCCTTGATGCAGACCCACGACGAAGCCAAGCGCTCGGCGCTGGTGGTCATCACCAGCACCCGAGGACTCTGCGGCGGCTACAACTCGAATGTCTTGCGTACGGCGGTCGAGCACATCGACACCCACACCGACGCAGGCGCCGGCCGTGGGGTCGACGTCACCATGGTCGGCACCAAGGGGCGCAACTACTTCCGCTTCCTCAAGCGGGACATGGCGCAGCAGATCACCGATCTCGGCGATACCCCGCGCTTCGATCAGGTCGAGCCGATCGCCAACGACCTGATCCAGCGCTTCGAGGCGGGTGAGATCTCGTCGGTCAACGTCGCCTACATGCGGTTTATCTCCACCAGCCGCCAGCGGCCGGAGGTTCTGCAACTGCTACCCCTGGCTTCGGAGGTCGACAGTGCTGGAGCCGAAGGTGCCGGTGCCGAAGGCGAAGCCGCCACGGAAAACACCGGGACGCAGGTCGAGTATGAGTTCTCACCCGAACCCGAGGCTCTGTTGAGCGAGTTGCTGCCGGCCAGCGTCCGGATGCGGCTCTTCCAATGCTTCAACGACGCGGTCGTCTCCGAGCAGGTTGCCCGCATGGTGGCGATGAAAGCCGCCACCGATGCTGCTGGCGAGATGATCCAGACCTTGACGCAGCAATACAACCGCGCACGACAGACCCATATCACCATGGAGCTCCTCGACATTATCGGTGGCGCCGCCGCGATCGAGTAGAGCCCTTCAAGCGACCCAACAATCAGGACACATAGCGATGGATAACGCCAGCTACGGAACGGTCACCCAGGTCATCGGCTCTACCCTCGATGCCCAGTTTCCGGAAGACAAGTTGCCCGCCATCTACAACGCGCTGCATGTCGAAGTCACGCGCACCGTGTTGGGTGAGGACATCACCGAGACCCTGTGGTGCGAGGTCGCGCAGCACCTCGGCGGCGGCCGGATTCGCGCCGTCGCCCTGGGCTCCACCGACGGCCTGCAGCGCGGCGCCAAGATCGCCGACACCGGCGAGTCGGTGCAGGTGCCGGTGGGTGAAGAAGTGCTCGGCCGGGTGTTCAACCTGGTCGGCGAGCCGGTCGACGGCCGCGGCCCGGTCGAAACCAAAAAACGGATGCCGATCCACCGCGAGCCCCCGGCGTTCGACAACCTGTCGTCGAAGACCGAGATCTTCGAAACCGGCATCAAGGTGGTCGATCTGCTCTGCCCCTTGGTGCGTGGCGGTAAGGCCGGCCTGTTCGGCGGTGCTGGCGTTGGCAAGACGGTGATCATCCAGGAGCTCATCGCTCGCCTGGCGCGCTTCCACAGCGGCTACTCGTGCTTCGCCGGTGTTGGCGAGCGCACCCGAGAGGGCAACGATCTGTGGCTCGAAATGCAAGACGCCAAGATCGGCGATACCGGCAAGAGCGTGATCGATCAGACCGTCATGGTCTTTGGTCAGATGAACGAGCCCCCGGGTGCCCGTCTGCGAGTGGCCCTTTCGGCCCTCACCATGGCGGAGCACTTCCGCGATCAAACCGGTGCCGACACCCTGCTCTTCGTCGACAACATCTTCCGCTTCTCGCAAGCGGGCTCCGAGGTGTCTGCTCTCCTCGGCCGTATGCCCTCCGCGGTGGGCTACCAGCCCACTCTCGGCACCGAGATGGGTGAGCTCCAAGAACGCGTCACCTCCACCGCGGGCGGCGCTGTGACCTCCATCCAGGCGATCTACGTGCCGGCCGATGACTACACCGATCCGGCGCCGGCAACCGCCTTCGCCCACCTCGATTCCACCGTAAACCTCGAGCGTTCGATCGCCGATAAGGGCATCTACCCCGCGGTCGATCCGCTGGCCTCCTCGAGCCGCGTGCTGGCGCCCGAATACATCGGCGAAGAGCACTACCAGGTGGCCCGCCAGGTGCAGCAGACCCTGCAGCGCTACAAAGATCTGCAGGACATCATCGCCATTCTCGGTGTCGACGAGCTGTCCGAAGAAGACAAGATCATCGTCGGCCGGGCGCGCAAGATCGAGCGCTTCCTGTCGCAGCCGTTTTTCGTCGCCGAGCAGTTCACCGGCTTCCCCGGCATCAACTGCTCGCGTGCCGACACCATCCGCTCCTTCGGCGAGCTGTGCTCAGGCAAGTGGGACCACCTGCCCGAAGCAGCCTTCATGTACGTCGGCAAGATCGAAGAAGCGGCGGAGAAGGCCGAGAAACTGGCCGCTTGATCGCACGAAGGATGAGCCATGGCCGATACGTTCCACTGTAGCGTCGTCACCCCCGAGGAAGCGATCCTCGAGTGTGAAGCCACGTTCGCGGCTTTCCCAGCCCACGACGGCGAGATCGGTATCTTGCCGCAGCGCTCGGCGCTGCTGTGCCGTCTCGGCATCGGCATCCTGCGTGTCAAGACAGCCGAAGAGACGCGCCGGTTCTTTGTCGATGGTGGCTTCGCCCAGATGGTGGACAACAAGCTGACCCTGCTCACCGAGCAGGCCAAAGCAGAAGACAACATCGAGCGCGAGGCCGCCCTCGCTGCGCTGGAGGAAGCTCGCGCCTTGCCGACCGAAGGCGAGGGCGAGAACCTCCACGCCGTCCGCCAGACCGCCATCGAGCGCGCCCAGGCGCAGCTCAAGCTGGTGCCCAAAGACCGGTATTGATCCCCGCGCTCCAGCGCGGAGTCCCCCGCGCTTCCCAGCGCGGAGTCCCCCGCGCTTCCCGGCGCGGAGCCGACCCGGCACCTGCAGATCGAACCTGAGCCCCTCGGGCGGCCAATGTGCCCCGAGGGGCTTCGTGCATTCAGCCGAGAATCGCCACGGTCGACTCACCCGCCTTGGCTTGGGTCTTGACTCGCATGCCTCTCACCTCCTTTCCCGGAGCACACTCCATCCATAGAGCGTACCCCACGGGAGATCTGCTGCATTCGGCGCGGCATAGGTGCGAAGGCGCTCCCGTAGCGTCGACGACACTCGAGATAAATAACGTCCGAGTCCAACTGTCTCGTGACTGGGAGATCTCCACCTTCGCTCCGAAGGGTCAGAAAGCTAAACGGGGAATCCCCACATCTGCTCCGGA
>JBCCGX010000662.1:0-5914 GCA_039029035.1 Acidobacteriota bacterium
GACGGCGTCGGGATGGATGGCGAAGACCGAGACGAAGCCGATGCCGAAACGACCGATCTTGGTGAAGTCGTCCTCTTTGCCGGAAGAGAACAGGCGCGTCAGCTTGGTGTCGATGATCCGGCGGTCCATGCCCTCGCCATAGTCGTCGACCGAGATCGTCATCACGCCCTGCTGGTAGCTGAAGGCGACGTCGATCTCCGGCGTTCCGGCGTCGATCGCGTTCTGGATCAACTCGCGGAAGAAGGACAGGGGATCGGAGAACTGGTGGATCAGCCGCTCGAGGGCATCCGCGGTCTCGACCGCTGCGGGAGCGGTCACTTCAAGTGCCCCGCCGATGGTGCTTTCGCTTGGCCGGGATCATCACGCCTCGCCGGCCCGCTCCACCGCCGCGCGGCTGGCGTTGAGCCGCCGCACCACGGCGTCGACCTCGGCCTCGAAGCGGGCGCTCTCCTCGCGCTCGCGGGCCTCGGCCTGGAACGCCACCATCGCCTCCAACTCGCCGAGGACGAAGGCTTCGTCCACCGGCCGGCTGAGCTCGGCGACGATCCGGCGGCGCTCCTCGCCCGTTGCCTGGAAATAGCGATCGGGGTACTCGAAGTCCTGGATGTGGGAGCGGACGTTGCCGCATACGGCCGCCACGTTGCGGCCCGAAAGGCCGTGGGTCGCCGCGGCCTGGCCGATTCGTCGCCAAGCTTCGTCACCGGAAGGCAGGCAAGCGCGCACCTCGCGCAGGCACAGGTCGCGCATCAGGCGCACGTAGTGCTCGGGAGTCGTCGGGCCGTCGACGGTGCAAGGACTCTGGGCGATGCGGCTGACTGCCGCCTCGTCCATGTGCAGGGTGTTGGCGTCGCAGATCATGAACCATTTGCCGTCCCTCGGGAGCAGGGTGCCGTCGAAGACGCCGAAGACCGCCCCCAGGTTCTGCTTCTCTTCGATGCGTAGTCCGGGGGAGGCGCGGGAGGCCAACGCGGTGTCGATATCCGGCCAGTAGACACCGCAGACCCCCGAGAAGCCGTAGACCTCCTCACGGAACATCCGGATGAGGTTGGCCGCAGACGCGTTCTGGTAGCTCGACGCCCAATCGGAGCGCCGCACCACCACGAAGCGCGCCGGCACCTCACGCTCTCGGCAATAGCGCATGAAGTAGTTGCCGACGGCGTGGGCGGTCACCGTCTTGCCGCAGCCCGGCGGACCGAGGCCGAAGAGCACCGGGTTGATCGTCTTCGGATTGCTTCCCGACGTGACGTCGTAACCCGCCACGTCGCGGGCCAGCCGCAGGCCGGCCTCGAGGAACTGAGCGTTGCCGACGATGTCCTCCGGCGCCACCGGCAGAAGTCCCGAGGACTCCTCGGCCGGGGCGCGCTCTGCCAGTCCGTCGTAGGGGAAGCCGGCGACCCGGAAGCGGCGGGCGGCCAGTGCCTTCACCAGCGGTACCAGGCTGCCGCTCCTGGCGAACTGCCGCACCGCGCCGGCGAGCAGCTGCAAGGCGGCGGAGAGCGTCGTGCCCGCGTACTCGTCCGGCGGCGAAGGGGCGCCGGACGGTTGCGGCTTGAGCTCCAGGTAGCCGCGGGCGACGGCGAGTTGGCGGCGTGCCAGGCGCGCCGCGTCGCGCTCGTTCAGCAGCTCTTCGAGGCCGTCCATCTCGAGGGCGCCGTGAACCTCAGGGTGAGGACAGAGACGCCCCAGACGGCGAACCGCGTCGTCGGCGGCTACGACCAGCTGCACCGCGGCCAGCAGACGCTCGTGGCCCGGCGCCAGCTCAGGCAGCTGGAAGCCCTCCGCTCCCGAGAGCTCGGCGAGGAGTATGCCGCGCAGCGCCGCGGACGCCGCAAGCCCCAAGTCGGCGGCGTCCGCCAGGGCTTCGAGCATGTGGGTGGCGGTCGCCGTCAGGCCGAAGGGACCGGGGGCGAGGCGCCCGAGGAGCTCGGGCAGTCCGGAGCCCTCGACCGCCGCGACGGCGGCGCCGCGGTCGAAGCCGCCGGCCGGCAGGGTGACGTCGATGGAATCGGCCATGATGTTGGGCTCTAGGGCCAAGGGTCCGAGGCTCTCGAGGCGAGGCTCAGGGGGTAAATGACGTTGCGCGTCCGGTGCTCGGCGCAGAGCTGGCGCACCGCGTCGGCCAGGGACGCCGAAGTCACGAACTTCCGATCCTTGAACACATGATAGTCCCAACGTTTCCGCGCCTCTTTGTATTCGCTGCGGGCCTCTTCGGAGAAACGGTCGGCGATCAGGTCGTCGAGGGGATCGTTGTCGCGATCGCGGGCCAGGTCGCGGGCCGCCAGGTCGAGGGAGAACGTGGCCACTATCCCGGCTTCTCGAAGCTTCGGCCCCTCCGGGTCGAACCAGCGGGCGATCGGCTCGGGCGCTCGCACCCCGGGCCTGAAGACCGGCCCGATAGTGCCTTTGGCGACTCTCTCGACATCCAGGTTGGAGGTCGCGGCCAGGCGGGCGAAGATGATCTCAGCGTCGAGCGACGCGAAGCGAAAGATCAGGGAGCGGAAGGCCCGGGTGTGCTCCGCCGTCTCTTCGTCCAGGGTCAACATCGGGTGATCCCAGTGGGAATCGCGCTGCGATAGGTCGATCGTCGTGCGGACGAGAAGGCCGTAGGCATCGAGCTTGTCGAGGATCACACTGAAGTGGGCGGTGCGCGCTTCGGGTTCGACGCGGCGGAGCCGGACCTCCATGGGGTCGAGGGGGCCCAGCTCAGCGCTAGAGATTGCGTTGTAGTAACGATGCTTGAGCAGTTGCTTGCCCCAGATTGCGTGACCGCCGCGGTGCGCCCGCTCGGCCAGCTCCGCCTCCGGCGGCAAGCTCGCCAGGATCTCGGCGGCCATGTCCACGTCGGTCTTGACGCGGGTCCATTCGCCGTAGGTGGGCAGACCCGAGCGGACGTCGATCTGAAGCGGTGGGTAGAGCCCGCCGTGCACGTCCCGCCCCATGCAGCGCAGGTAACGGGCGGCGCGCCGTGCGCTCGGATAGTGGCGGTTGAGGCGGGCGTGCCCGAGCGCGGCGCCCGCTCGTTCGAGATAGGCCGACTCTTCCGTCTCCCCGAGCCTGATCGACGGGACCTGGATGACGCCCGGACGTCGCGGCATCGAATCAGCGGCCTGACGGCGGTTGCCGCTCGAGCGCCACCTTCACGGCTTCGGCGATGCGCTTCTCCTCGATGTCCCGGGAGATCGCCAGGTTCTTGTCCATCAGCGCCCGGGTCTCGTCGTCGTAGACGTCCAGATCTCCGAGGAGATCGTCGAGGTTCTGGCGGAAGAAGGACTGGGTTTCGGACACGAAGCGGGTCGTCTGATTCATCGACTCGCTCATCACGTCGAGGGACTTCTTCATCTCCAACATCACCACGGAGGCGTCGGCCGTAGCGCCCAGGGCCTGGATCTGGCCCGAAGCCAGGTCCAGCTTCTCACTCGCCGCGTGCACGTATTGAGTGATGTCGCTGGCCAGGGCACCGACCGTCTCCACCAGGCGCCGGGTGTTGTCTTTGAGCCGGCCGAGGCGCTCCTCGGCGGAGTGGTAGAGCTGCAGCAGTGTCGAATGCTCCGACATGATCCGGCGCAGCTTGTCGATTTCGGCCTGCACCTCGCGCTCCTCGGTCGAGCCCTTCTCGCCCGCCGCCAGCCGCCTGTCGAGCTCCTCCTTGTGCTTCTGAAGGTCGAGCACATAGTCGGCGGCCGTGTCCTCGTTGCGGGCCGACTCGAGGATCCTGCGGTTGAGGCGCTCGATCTCGTCATGCAGGCTGGCCTCGGCGGTGTGCAGCTTGTCGGCAAACTCCGAGGCCTCCTTCACCCGACGAGCGCTGATCTCGTACTGTTGGCGCAGCAACTCTTCGATCGAGCGGCGAGTGAGCGGTCGCAGCACGGGAATAAACGACAAGATCTCCTTGAGGTTGGCGACGAAGCCACCCTCGAGCTTGCCGGCAGCGAGGTAGTCAGAGAGCTTGCGCAGCTTACGAATCTCGCTGGCCAGCATCTGCTGCAGCTCTACGTTCTTCTCACGCAGTCCCTCGAGCTCACCGACGCTGGCGTCCTGCGCCTGGCGGGCCTCGCCGATGGTGTCCTCCAGATGCCTGACCGAGATCCGCTCGCCGCTGTACTTCACCTCGCGGCTCAGGACGTCACTTGTCGGTTTCGTCATCTCGCCTCCTGGCCTGACTCTAGCAGGATTCCTTTTGGGGCCCAGCCGCTGTCCTTCCCCGCGCCGGCGTGGCCGAGTGGCCGACGCCGGGTCAAAGCTCACTCTGGCGGCCTGGCACCCCGACGGAGTGCCTGGCACCCCGACAAAGTGCCTGGCACCCCGACGAAGTGCCTGGTGTTTCCCCGACGAAGGCTCGAAGTCGTCTTCAAGGGTGCGCTCGGCGACCGGCTCGTGGTTGGCGACGGGCCGTGAGGAAGCGGCGGATCAGCCTCCGAGTTGCTCGCGCAACGCCGTGCGGAGACGTGGACGACGCTCCTCGGAGACGTCCGCGTCGTCATCCAGCGCTGCCAGCGCCCGACGCACTGCCTCGAGCCGGCCCGCTTCGTCGGCCAGCGCTTCGCACGCGTTGGCCACGTCGATCCACGCCCAGGCCGAGGCTGGGAAGAGCCGGCTGATCAGCCGCGACGCCTCCAGCTTGGAGCTGTCGTCAAGAAGCGATTGCGCCACGCGGCGCAGGGCCCGGCGCCGGTAGAGCCCGTCGGGCGGCGCACCCTCGGCGAACAGAATCGCCGCAGCCCGCTCGATTTCTCCGCGCTCGATCAGGCGTGCCAGCTCGTCTTCGGTGGGCCTCGGCGCGGCCGCCTCCCGCACGTCGACGGTGTGGGCGCTGCGGCACTCGATCCGCTTTTCGGCCACCGGCGGCACGCCCTTCAGATGACGATCGAAAAAATCGGTGACAACACCCAAGGTGCAATCGTGGATCGCGCCCGACGGATCATCCGGGCGCTCGCCGGCAAACCACCGGGCAGCGCTCAGAAACGAGCCGTGGCTCGCGGCCTCGAAGGTCACCCGCTCGCGCCGGGCGTAGACCGCGGCGCCGAGCACGGTGTCGGACTTGGCGTAGCTCGGGTTGGACTCTTCGGCCGCCTTCTCCACCAGTAGGTGCGGCACCCGCAGGGCCGTGGGCCGGTACCAGGGAGAGGCCTCGAGCACCGGCACCCCGGCCTCGAACCTCTCCCAGCCCTCGAGCGCAACGAGGGCCCGGAGCCGCAAGTCACGCATTTGCCACAGGAGCTGCGGCAAGGTGCCGCTGCTGAAAGCGGCCGCCGCCACCCGGTCCGGGTCGACGTGGGGCAGCTCGGGCAACCGCGCTGCGACGAACTGCAGATCGCGGATGTCGGTGTCCAGCGACTGGGGATTGGGCACGAAGTCGAGATGCTGCCAGCTGTGCGGCGCCAGGTGGGCCGGCGCCAGCACCACGTAGCCGCGAGCCGCCAGGTGTTCCGCCAGCAGCCCGATCGACATCGGCATGGTCCGCGCGATCACCACCGGGTGCTGTCCCGGTCGCGGCGCGCGGTTCCAGGCCGCTGTTGTGGGTCGGGCGAGCAATGCCTCGACCTTTGCCTCCGCGATCTCGTAGCGCCGGGCGCTGCGCTCCACGTAACGCGCCAGGATCGCTTCGCGCTTCGTTTCGGGGAGCGGGTCTGCGCTCCGAGGGGACGCGCTCAGATAGGCGTCATCGTGCTCGAAGACCACGTAGTCCGCCCACGTCAGGCGGGTCGGATTCGCGGTGTCACCCGAGGCACCGTCGATAGCGGGGTACCACTCGAAGATCCGCATGGGGCGAGACGCAGCCGCCGCCGAGAACGACGAGCCCTCGTCGGGCCAGGTCTCGAACGTCCGGCTCGGGTCCCGGAGGTCGTGAACCCGGAACCCGACCGGGCCTTCGGCCTGGCTGGCCCCGGCGAGGCAGATCAAGGCCGCAACGATC
>JBCCGX010000663.1:0-5905 GCA_039029035.1 Acidobacteriota bacterium
CGATGAGACGCACGCCGTGAAGCGCCCCAACCCCTGGAGCCTGCTGCGCACCCTGCATCGGCTCGAGTTGCGCACCCTGCTCGGTCTCGGCCTGGCCGAGGCCTACCAACCCCTACCCGCCCTCGACCGGGCGGCGGATCACCGCGACGAAAGCACCCTGGAACGTTGGCGCGCTATCGAGCAGGAGTTGGGGGACTTCCGTGGCAGCGCGCTCGACATCGGTTGCAACCTCGGCTTTTTCACCCTGGCGCTGGCGGAGCGTGGTTGCCTCGCCGTCGGCGTCGAGAACGAGCGGCTGGTACACCGCGTCTGCCAGCTACAAGCGGCGATCCTCGACCGCTCCGAGGCGACCTTCATCCACGGCCTGCTGGACCTGCGCCTGTGTCGCAATCTGCCCCGCTTCGACGTGACGCTCTTCCTCTCGGTCTTCCACCACATCGTCCGCGAGCAGGGGCTCGAGCCAGCCACCGAGATCGCCCGCCTGCTGCTCGACAAGACCACCAAGGTTCTGTTTTTCGAGACCGGGCAATCGAACGAAACAGAGAGCTCCTGGGCTCACTGCCTGCCAGCGATGGAGCCCGACCCTCGCTCGTGGATCACCGAATTCTTTCTCTCCCTAGGTGCCCGGGACGTCAAGGTCCTGGGAGACTTCTCGACCCATGTCTCGCCGGTCGACCGGTCACTCTTTGCCATCTACCCCTGAGGCCTGTTGGAGCCAGCGGCAGAGGCGAGAGAGATGAACAACCCGGACCGCTTGCAGTTGGCGCGAGAACGCGCCCGGATCCGGCGCGAGCTGCGACGCCGCGAGGTCGAAACTGAAGCCGACCGCTATGCGCCGTGGAACCCGGTGGAGCAATTCCTGGTCCACGAGCGCAAGCAGGTGGCGGCAGAGCTTCTCCGCCGTGCCGAATGTCTGCCCGGCCCCGACACGCGCTGTCTCGAGATTGGCTTTGGACGCTGCGGCTGGCTCGCCGACCTCATCGGCTGGGGCGCACTCGAGACCCACCTGCACGGCGCCGAGATCGATCTCTGCCGCAGCCATGTCGCCAGGCGCCGCTTGCCTGCCGCCCATCTCGTCCTGGCCGATGCCGGCCGCCTCCCATGGCCCAAGGGGCGCTTCGATCTGATCATCCTTTCGCTGGTCATGACCTCGGTGCTCGATACGGCGGTGCGGCGCCGCATCGCGTCGGAAGTTGACCGAGTTTTGCGCCCGGGTGGGGCACTCCTATGGTACGACTTCGCGGTCGACAACCCCGGCAATCCCAGCGTCCGTGGGATCGGCAAAGAGGAGCTCGAGGCCCTCTTCCCGCGGCTGCGGGGCCCGGTCCGTCGAGTGACCTTGGCCCCACCGCTGGCGCGGCGAATCGTGCCACGCAGCCGCGCGCTCGCCGAGATCCTGAGCACCATGCCGTTTCTACGCACCCATTTGCTCGCCGTGCTGATCAAACCGGGCACTTGAGCTTTACAATCTCCTCATGTCCACCCGGGACCCATCGCTCACCGGCTCGATCTCGATCGTCATTCCGGTCTTCAACGGCGCCGCCACCATCGGCCCGCTCGTCGACCAGTTGACGGCCCA
The DNA here is from genome assembly GCA_039029035.1 of Acidobacteriota bacterium. Lineage (GTDB taxonomy): Bacteria > Acidobacteriota > Thermoanaerobaculia > Multivoradales > J023 > JAAELT01. Next base: position 1,580 of record JBCCGX010000663.1, read on the forward strand.
CTATGGCGACCTCCCCGAGCTCGAGATCATCCTGGTCAATGACGGCAGCTCGGATGGCAGTGCCGCCACCTGCCGCGAGCTGGTCGGGCGCTATCCAGGCAGTGTCCGCTTCCTCGATCTGTCGCGCAACTTCGGTGAGCACCAGGCGATTCTGGCCGGGCTCAACCGCAGCTCGGGTGACGCCGTGGTCATCATGGAAGATGACTTCCAGAGCTCGCCGGAGGACGTCGGCAAGCTGATCGAGACCCTACACGCCGGCTCCCACGACGTAGTCTACGGCCAGTTCGAGGTGATGCACTATTCTTGGCTAAGGCGCCTGGCCAGCCGACTCAACGATCGGATGGCTACCCTCCTGCTCGGCAAGCCACGCGATCTCTACCTGTCGAGCTTCAAATGCCTGAGTCGCTTCCTGGTCGACGAAGTCTGCCGCTACCAGGGTCCTTTCCCCTACCTCGACGGCCTGATCCTGCGGGTGACGCGCAACATCGGCGTCGTCGCTTGCGAGCACCGGCCGCGTAGCGAAGGTAGCTCCGGGTACACGATCCGCAAACTCCTCGCCCTGTGGCTCAACATGTTCACCAACTTCTCCATCCTGCCCCTGCGTCTGGCGGTGGTCGCTGGCTTCGGCTTCGCCTTCCTGGGCGGTCTGCTGTCGATCGGCGTGGTGATCGAAAAGATCTGGCTACCCAACTGGATACCCCACACGGCGAGCGGCTGGCCCTCGACGATCATCATCGTCATGACTTTCGCTGGCCTGCAGCTGATGGTTCTAGGGATGATCGGTGAGTACCTCGGCCGAGTCTTTCTGTCCAGCAACCGGACACCTCAATTTGCCGTGCGGGAAGAGCATGGATTCGACGAACCTCGATAGCTCTCTCTAGAAACGATTGAAGACCTCATCATGAAAGTTCTCAAATTCGGTGGCACGTCCGTCGCCACCGCGGATTCGATCCGCCGGGTGACCGGCATCATCAGTGACGCACGGGCGAACGGCCCGATCGTGGTCGTCGTCTCGGCCCTCGGTGGCGTCACGAACGGCCTTATCGAGGCGGCCGAGGCCGCCTCGCGCCATGGCGACAGCTACCTGGAACCCTGGCAGTCCCTGCGCCAGCGACACCTGGAAACAATCCAAGAGCTTGCACTGCCTGCGGCGGAAACCCTGTCGACAAGGGTCAACAACCTGTTTGACGATTTGCGGGATCTACTGCACGGCGTCTATCTGCTGCGCGAGTCGAGCCCACGGACCCTCGACGGCATCCTCTCCTATGGCGAACGGCTGGCGGCGGCGATCGTCGCCACCAGTCTGAACAACGAAGGCATCGTCGCCACGGACTGCGACGCTCGCGAGATGATCGTCACTGACGACACCTTCGGCAACGCCGGGGTCGATACCGAAGTCTCCAACGACAAGATCCGCCGGCGTATCCACCACGAGCGCCAGTCCGGCCATGTCCCGGTCGTCACCGGCTTCATCGCCGCCACGCACGACGGCCGCACCACCACTCTGGGCCGTGGCGGCTCGGACTACACGGCAGCGCTTCTCGGCGCGGCCCTCGACGCTCAGGCGATCGAGCTATGGACCGATGTCGACGGCGTAATGAGCGCCGACCCTCGCTTGGTGGACGCTGCCTTCCCGCAACCCCAGCTGAGCTACGCCGAGCTCATGGAGCTCTCACACTTCGGCGCCAAGGTGGTCTACGCACCGAGCATCCACCCAGCGCGCAGCCGCGGCATTCCGCTGGTCATCAAAAACACTTTCAATCCCCAGACCTTAGGCACTCGGGTCAGCGACGAGCCGGCCACCGGCACCCACCCGATCCGCGGTATCTCGGCGATCAACCGCGTGGCGTTGATGCGCCTCGAAGGCGACGGCATGGTCGGCGTGCCCGGCATCGCCATGCGCCTGTTCGCCGCCCTCGCCCGGCGCGGTGTATCGGTGATCCTGATCAGCCAGAGCTCGTCGGAGCATTCGATCTGTTTCGCCGTAGCACCGGGCGACGCCGATGCCGCCAGCGAAGCGGTGCACCACGAATTCCGCCTCGAGCGCCGGGCGGGTATCGTCGACGAGCTCATTGTCGAGCGCGGTCAGTCGATCATCGCCGCTGTCGGCGAACAGATGCGCCGGCGGCCCGGGCTCGCCGGCAATCTGTTCGAGGTCCTCGGCATCCACGGAGTCAACGTGCGAGCCATCGCCCAGGGCTCCTCGGAGCTCAACATCTCCCTGGTGATCGACCAAAGCGACGAGGTGACGGCGCTGAACGCCATGCACGGCGCCTTCTTCAAGCCGCGACTTCGGCGCGCAGTGCTGGCAATAATCGGCACCGGCCGGGTGGGATCGGCGCTGCTCGAGCAGTTGCGCGATGCCCGAGACAAGCTGGCCGAGCGTGAGTACCTGGACATTCGTGTCGTCGCCCTGGCGGGCAGTCGCCGCATGGTGCTCGATGCCGACGGGGTCGATCTCGAAGGCTGGAGGGGACGGCTCGAAGGGGAGGCCGAAGCGCTCGATCGGGAGCGACTGAGCGATCTCCTGCTGGCCGATCGGGACGCCCAACGTATCCTCATCGACTGCACCGCCAGCGACGACCTCGCCACCTGGTACGGTCAGCTCCTGGAGGCCGGCTGCTCGGTGGTCGCGGCCAACAAGAAGCCTTTCGCCGGGCCCTTCCGCGTTTTCCAAGCCTTGCACGAGGCGGCCGACCGCGGCCGCGCCTCCCTCTACCACGAGGCCACCGTCGGTGCCGGCCTGCCGGTGCTCTCCACCCTCACCGACCTCAATCTCACCGGTGACCGGGTCGAACGGGTCGACGGGGTTCTCTCCGGCACCGTCAACGCGGTGCTCGATCGCCTCGCCGGGGGCGAGTCCTTCAGCCAGGCGGTGCGCGGCGCCCATGCCGACGGTCTGACCGAGCCCAACCCCTGGGAAGACCTGAGCGGCGGCGACGTGGCCCGCAAGCTCTGCATCCTGAGTCGCCTCACCGGAGGCGAGATCGAGCTGGACGATATCGACGTCGAGCCGGTATTGGCCGGCGACGACTGGAGTACGATGGATATCGAAGCCTTCTGGGACGCCCTACCGCGGGTCGACGAAGCCTTCGGCCAACGCCTGCGCGAAGCCAACGAAGCCGGCTGCCGCCTGCGCTACGTCGCCTCTTTCGACAGCGATGGCGCCCGCGTCGCCCTGCAAGCCGTGCCTCCCGAGCACCCCGCCCACTCCCTCAAAGGCGCCGACAACCTCGTCGCCTTCACCACCGAGCGCTACCGCGACTCCCCCCTCGTCCTACGTGGTCCCGGCGCCGGACCGGCCGTCACCGCCGGCGGTGTCTTCGCCGACATCCTGCGGGCCATCGACCGGCGCCGGCGGTGAGGTCGGCGCCACCGACCTACTCCAGAAACACCTCGACCGGGCGCCCCGGCTCGGTGGTGACAACGCCGGTCCAAGTGCCTTGGAGGCCTTCGGCGCGCAGCTCCCAGGTGCCGATAGGCAGGATGAGGAGGGTCTCGCCGCGGGCCAGAGGCCAGTGATCGGGCACTCCGGCGATCTGTAGCGGGAGGTACGGAGTGCCCGAGGCATCGAGGACGATGAGACGGTCGCGCTCGGTGGAGCCGGCGAGCGCCGGTACAGTAACGCGGACTCTCGCGGCCGGCTCAAGCTCGGCGACGTAGGGTCCACCGGGAACCTCGACGTCCAGCAGCTGTGGCACGGTGTCGTCGGCGACGATGTATAGTCGCCAGGTCCCCGGTGGGATCGACGTGATCTCGAGCCGGCCGCCCGGCCCGAGGCCATCAAAGTGGGCCGCAAACGGCCGGTCGCTGGCGTCGAGCGCCACCGCCTGGACGCCCATCGGTATCCGGCCGGTTTGAGTGCGCAGCTCGACGATCAGGGGCTCACCCTGGCCCAGGACGATCTCCAGGTCGGTCGCGTCAGCATCCCGAGCATCGACCATCGACAGGGCGGAAGCGAAACCCTCGTGGCTTGCCGCGAGGCGATAGGTCCCGGCACGGACCTGGGTGAAGGTGAAGCGTCCGTCAGCATCGCTGCTCCGGTTGAGCCCCGGCCGAGGGATAGTGCCTTCGCCCTCGTCGAGACGCAGCGACAAACTAGCGCCGGCGAGCGGCTCGCCGGCTGCCGAGACGACCCGGCCGTTGACACGGCGTAGCTCGAAGTGGAACGTCAGCTCGCGATCGGACCACAGCTCGACCACTTCGCGAACGCTGCCCCAATCGCCGTCGATGGACACGGTGTAGACCCCAGGGGCCATGCTGTCGAAACGAAAACGCCCGTCGCTGCCGATTCGAAGCAGCGTGTCCGCAGCGCTCGGGCCGTCC
>JBCCGX010000664.1:0-5898 GCA_039029035.1 Acidobacteriota bacterium
GTTGCATACGATGCAGCCCGCCATGGTCGACCGGCTGTTTGCCGCAATGCCCGAGATCGAGTCGATGCACGGCTTCGATGGAGAAACACCCCAGCGCCGCAACTTCGGCCTCTTCGGTGGCGAGCCGCTGCTCGCCGCCCACCGCGACATCGTGACCTACATCATGGAGCGCGGCGCGGCCCTCGGTGAAGCCGACTTCTGGGCGATCACCAATGCCACCGAGCTCGAGGCTTATCGCGACGTTCTCGGCCCGGGTAAGCTCTCCCGCTTGCAGATCACCCTCGACGGCCCCTCGCGGGAGCACGACCAGCGCCGGATCTACGCCGATGGCTCGCCGTCCTTTGCCCGAATCGCGGCCAACATCAACATGGCGTTGGAGCTCGGCACCACGGTGAGCATCCGCCTCAACATCGATCGCAACAACATTGGCGACCTGCCCGAGCTGGTCGACGAAATCAAGCGATTCGGCTGGCACGAGAAACCCAACTTCTCGGTCTACACGGCGCCGATCCATGCCTCCAACGAAGCCACCGACCGTAAGACCACGATGAACTCCTGGCAGCTCGATCAAGCCCTGACCGAGATGCGCGAGACGCACCCCGAGACCTGGATCATCGGCCGCCCCGACGAAACGATCCGCACGCGGGCGCGGCAGATCTTCGAAGGCAAGGACGATCCGATCCCCCAGTTTCGTCCAAGCTTCTGCAGCGCGCACGACCAGATGTACATCTTCGATGCCTTCGGCGACGTCTATGCCTGTTGGGAGCGAACCGGCGATGCCAAGATCCGAATCGCCCATGTGACGGCCGAGAGCAAGCTCGAGCTCACCCATGAGATCAACCGCGAGTGGCGGACCCGCTCTGTTGCTTCGAACCCGGTCTGCCGACGCTGCCGCTACTCCCTTCACTGTGGCGGCGGCTGTGCGATTCTCGCCCTCGGGCAACGCGGCAAGTTCCACTCCAACTACTGTGACGGCTTCGCCTCGAGATTTCGCGCCAGCGTCGCCGACGCCTACCGTGCCTACGCCGCCGGTGAGTTGGCCACACCTCTGCACGAGCAGGTCTGCGACTTGTGATCTGCGACCTTTGATCGCGCACCACCCCTCGAGTCGGGACTGGGAAGTCAGTTACATCGAATTGGGTAAGTGGTTTCCCACATTCTGTCGGCATTTTGTCCTAACTGGTTGTTTTGCGGCCTATTTCTGGCCTTCTGACTTGGCCTGATTTTTGCTCTTACTCTGGACGAGTTGGACCTCGACCATGAGTAGCATCCTTCAAGACCTTCGATTCAGCCTGCGAATTCTGCGGCGGTTCCCCGCCGTGACAGCGACGAAGATTCTCACTCTCGGCCTCGGTATCGGCGTCTGCACGACCATGCTCAGTGTGGTCAGCGGCCTCATGCTGCGCACTCTGCCCTTCGACAGCCCGGCGAGCCTGGTGAGCTTGTGGGAAGCGCACCCGCAGCAGTCGGGCGACTTCCGCGTCGCTTCGGAAGCGGTCGCGGCGGTTTGGGCCGAGGAGCTCGACGAGCTCTCGGACCTGGCGCTGAGTCGGACTTGGCATCCGATCGTCTCCCACGACAACGAGTTGCAGCGCCTGCGAGGCGCCAAGGTCTCAGCAGAGTTCCTACCGCTGCTCGGCATCGAGCCCCTGCTTGGACGCGCTTTCTCTGTCGATGATGAGCGCCCCGGGGCGGCGCCTGTCGTTCTTCTGAGCCATGATCTCTGGCAGCGCCAGTTCGGCGGCGACCCTGATCTCCTCGGTCGAACGATCGCCCTCGAAGGCGGCACCGTGACCGCCAGCGCTACGGTGATCGGCATCCTGCCACCGGAAACGCGTCTGGCTGAACCGGTGCTGCCCGAACCGGCCGAGATTCTGGCGCCAATCGCGCTGCCGAATGAGGGCACAGATTTCGGGCAACGGTATCTGCGAGTCATCGGTCGATTGGCCGAAGGCACAGAGCTGAAGGCGGCACGCTCCCACCTCGCAGCCATCTCCCGCACTTTGGCCCAGCTCCACCCTGAGTCCAACGAAGGCTGGACCGCTCGGATCGAGCTCGCTTCAGAGCAACTGGTCGCGCCGATCCGCCCCGCTCTGCTGGCCCTGTCTGCGGCGGTCGCCTTTGTTCTACTGGTCTCCTGCTGCAACGCCGGCATTCTGCAATTGTCCCAAGCCTCGATGCGCGAACAGGAGCTCGCCATCCGGCTAGCTCTGGGCGCCCAACCGCTCCGAGTCGGGCGCCAGGTGTTCACCGAGTGCGTGCTGACGCTTCTCGCCAGTGCCTTGCTTGGCTCTCTGTTGGCCCAGCAGGGCCTGGCGCTGGTGGCCACTCGGGTCGCCAGCCAGATGCCGCTGGGCGGCGAGCTCACCCTCGATCCGTGGATGCTGTTGCTGACCATCGCGGCTGCTGCGACACCTCTGACACTGTTCAGCCTGCTGCCTGCCGCGAGAGCCGCCGGCGCTGACGGCTATCTCGCCCTCCGGGAAAGCGGCCGCGGTGCCCGCACCGGGGGCCAGCGCGGCGGCCGAGCCCGCAGGGCCCTGGTCTTGGCCGAGATCGCTCTGTCCCTCGTCCTGCTCATCGGTGCGACGCTGATGGTGCGCAGTTTTCAGCGGCTCGCGGCGGCGGATCCGGGCTTCGAGGCCCACGGTGTCCTGACCCTGGGTCTACACTTACCGCGTTCGCTCCACCCCGATAGTCAGCGCCTTGACGGCCTCTACAAGACGTTGCTCGGCGATCTCGAGCAGCTACCGCAAGTGGAAGCGCTCGCCTTGATCGACCGCCTGCCGATGCAAGGCGCCACGATGGCGACCGAAGCGGCCGATGAGGCGACGCCCGAAGAGCGCATCAAGGTCGAGTTCCACGGCGTGAGCGAGGGCTATTTCCAGACTCTGCAGATTCCTTTGATCGCTGGCCGAGATCTATCGACCCGCCATGACGAAGCAGCCGCTCGCAACGAGGTCGTTCTGAGTGCGGCGGCCGCCGAAGCCCTCTTCCCGGGTCAAAGCGCTATCGGACGTGGGGTGATCGTCGATTGGCAGACGAGCACCCCCAGGGAAGTCGTCGGCGTGGTCGGTGATGTCCGACACCACGGCATCCGTTCCCAGGCGCGCCCGACGGTCTACATGCCACTCCGCCAGGTGTCACAGCACGCAACGACCCTGGTCGTGCGAACCGACTCGGATCGCCAAGTCGTGGCCAATGTTCGTTCTCGGGCCCGCGAGCTCGAAACCTCTTTTGTCATCGAAGCGATCCGCGACCTGGATGACGTCGTTGCCCAGACGATCGCCGGCACCCAGGGCCAAGCCACCTTGACCACTGTTTTCGCCTTGATCGCCTTGGCGCTGGCCATGGGTGGAATCTACAGTGTCGTCACCCACTCGGTCGCTCAGCGGCGCTACGACTTCAGCGTGCGACAGGCTCTCGGCGCCCTTCCGCGGCAACTGGTCCGGGCCACGGTCGTCGAAGCCTTGCGCCAAGCCACGGTCGGCCTAGGCCTCGGTCTTCTGGCCGCCCTGCTCTTGACGAGAACCTTGTCCGGTCTGTTCTACGGCATCTCGGCCCACGACCCGTGGACCTTGATCGCGAACACCCTGACGATGGCCGGGGTGATCGTCATCGCCACTTATGTTCCGGCTCGACGTGCGATGCGAATCGACCCGGCGGCAGATCTTCGGGCCGGTTGAGCCCGACCGAAGCGCCCAACCGCGGACGACGCTCCACAGTTCATCTTCCTTAGATCAAAAAAAGCCGCCGGCCCCCTAAGGGACCGGCGGTAATAGGAGACCGGCTGCGGCAGGCAACCGGCCAAATTCAAGATATTGAGCCCTCCCAACCCCTTTTTCCCAGCCTTTGCTGGCAAAGGTCGGGATGCACTGCAATCAGCAATGGAATGCTGACTTTTTCCCTCCCGTTCGCTGAGGAAATCCTATTAGTGCAACGGCCACGCCAGATCTGCCTCTCGCCGAGTCCAAGTCGTCAAAAAGTCTTCATCCCCTTTGTTTTCAAAGCATTCGCCCATCGACTCGGATTCTCCGCGCCTCTTTCGAGGCATGCGACCGCCTCTAAGTTGGGTAACGCCTTACCCAAGCGATGGGAACCACGTTACCCAAAGGACGGCAAAAGCCGGGTTGAAGGCCGGCCAAGCCGGGCCGAAAACCAACCCTCCTTGCGCTCTGGTCACTGGCCGATCCGCGCGACCCCGCCGTCAGCCACAGCGAGTGGATCTCGCGCCGCTACCGCACGACTCGCCTCGACACAGCAGGTCGGAGGCGCCGACTCGAACACGGGTAAACCCTTTCTCAAGCGCCGTGTATCCACCTTCCCGAAAACCCTCCAATAATTTAAAACAAAAACCTCAAGTTGCTTATTTTCAATAACTTATAACGAACTAAAAATTTGGCCCACCCCTTGCTCTCTGACCGTAGCAACCGGTCTTGATCAATTCTCAAGGAGAGCCAAGTGGAAAAGAAAAATCAACCGATCGATGACATCGCCAGTCTCAACCAGAATATTTTGAGTATCGATCTCGGAGACCTCGAAGTCGAGCCCATGGAGCAACGCTTGGAGATGACCTTGGCCACCTTGTTCGGCGCCGACTTCTGGGAAGGCCCCGACGACGACCCCGCCAACAACTGCAACCAGTTCAGCTGCACGATGTATCAGCCAGCTCTCTAAGCCATGACCCACCTGGAGGCTTTTGACGGTCTTGATCACGAAGTGCGGCTCGATGCCTCGGGCGGCAAGCCGTCCTATCTCGTGATCGGCAGCAACGGGACCCATGTTCGACTCTCGGCCAGCGCCTACAATCTGATTCAGGCGGCGCGCTCCGGGTTGAGCTGGGAAGCCCTGGCGGAGGCTATGAGCCGCCAGGGCGGTCGCCCTGTCAACGCTGAGGACCTCGAAGCCTCCTACGATCGCGTGGCGGCTCGGCTCAACAAGATCAACGGACGCCCCCCAAAAACCGAGCTGCCGTCAGGCTTCTGGCTCCGCTTGCGGGTTTTGCCGCGCGCCTGGGTCGGTCGAGTCGCCGCCAGCCTGGGCGGTTTGTTCACCGCTTGGCCGGCCGCCATTCTGCTGAGCTTCTGCTTCATCACTCTCGTCTCGGCCATGGGGCAAGCGCCCGCCATGCACTTCGAGGGCGTCGTCTTCTGGCCTGCCTACTTGCTGTTCACTGCGTCCTTGATCGCCCACGAGCTCGGCCATGTCAGCGCCTGTCGCCGTTTCGGCGCCCGCCCGAACGACATCGGTTTCACCGTCTACTGGATCTTCCCCGCCTTCTATAGCGATGTCACCACCGCCTGGCAGCTTCGTCGCCGGCACCGTGTAATCGTCGACCTGGGCGGCGTCTACTTCCAGCTTCTCGTCGGTTGTATCTACTGGCTCGCTTTCCTCGCGACCGGTTGGGCAGCGTTCCAAACGGCGTTTCTGATGATCCTCTACGGCTGCCTGTTCTCACTCAATCCGATCTTCAAGTTCGACGGCTACTGGATGCTGGCCGACACCCTCGGCGTAACCCACCTGAGCCGCCAACCGAAGCGCCTCTTCAGCCATCTGGCCGATCGCCTGCGCGGTAGGCCGGTCGAGCCTCTGCCTTGGCCGCGCTGGGTCATCGGCGTCCTCACTCTCTACGCCCCCCTCAGCATTGGCTTCTGGGTCTACTTCACCTGGCGGCTGGCACCGAACGTCTGGCGCAGAATGCTGGACTACCCACCGCAGCTGGTCAGCATCCTGCGCGACCTGTCGACCTTCCACGCGCCGGATTGGAGCGTCGTGCAAACGGTGGTCGTCTCGACCTTCCTGATCCTGGTCTCCGGCCTCATGCTGCGGCACCTGGCCACGCGGCTGGTGCAAGCTCTGCAGTCAGCCGAAGGCCAGGAAGCATCGAGAAAGATCTGA
>JBCCGX010000665.1:0-5887 GCA_039029035.1 Acidobacteriota bacterium
TGGGGCCTCGGCAAGCACCTGCTGGACCTGCCGTTCAAGTTCGCCATGCCGCTCCTCCTGTGGGCCGGCTTCTACATCCGGGAGATCCTGCCGCGGTTTCCGGTGGCGCCGAAAAAGGCCGCTTGAGCGCACAACCTTCGCCGGTAGGAACCGAGCGAGACCGCTCAGACTCGCCCCAGACATCGCCCAGGCCCGATTCGAGGGCTCGCGAGGGCGGTGAACGGAAAGAAAGCCGGACAGGAAACGCCTGCAACGGGCCGCACGGCGGAAAATCCGCGAAACGGCCCGGGAGAAAGGTCTGTGCCAAGACAACCGAGTCCAAGAGACAGAGGCTGAGAGTCCGGGGCGCTCCCTACTTAAGCGAGACTCACGCTTCCGCCAGGAAGGCGATCAGCGCACTGACGAACAGGCGGAGGGACTCGCCAAAGTGGATGACGCCGGCCTGGCGTAGATCCGTCAGCGCCGTCGCGACGCAGCCGGCGTAGCTCCCGAGGTTGGGGAAATCGCCGTCGAAACTGCAGGGGATCTCGGGCAGGGTCACCCGCTCGCCGTGGTGGACGCCGTAGATCCGGTTACGGACACCGCCAGGCCACAGCACCTCGAGGGTGCCTTTGGCGGCGGAGCCGAGACCGAAATGGGCTTCCAGGGCGTGTTGGGATAGATGGCTCGAGCCGCCGACGATCGGCTGCGTCACCGTCGCTCCTTGGTGCGGAGTGAACGATACGATCGCACCGATGCCGTCGCGATTGACCGCCGCGCTGGGGGTCAAGCCGGTGCTTCCCACCAACCGAGCCGTGGCCCAGCCGTTACCGTTGTCGCCGCTCGACATCTCGACGGTCAGGGTGCCGAGGCCGAAATCAACGCCGCTCCACACCAGGCCTTCGGGGGTCGGTACGAAGACGCTGGCGAAAGACGCCGCCGAATCGAGCACCGTGCCGTGGGCCATCGGGATCGGCAGCAGGGGCAAGGCCTCTGGCACGGTGAGGTTCGATACCGTCACTAGGTCGATGAAGCCGTCCCCATCGAGATCCCCCGACGCCATCCCGTGGACATTGCGGCGCGTGTAGTCGCCACGCAGTGGCGCCGTTTCGACCGTGAATTCGTCGCCGCAACCGTCGTTGCGCACAACCACGCCGGGATTGTCGGCGATCAAGGCGAAGCTGACGTCCAAGCCGCCTTGATAGGCCATGTCCGGGTCGCCGTCGTTGTCGATGTCCGCCACCGCATTACCCCAGGCGAAGGCCGAAGACTGCCCGGAGCCGAGGCCGGGATCGACGAAGGTGCCATCGCCCTGGCCAAGGAACCAGCGGCTCGCCTGGTCGCCGAGCACATAGGGCAGCCCGAGGACACCGAAGCCGTAATCACCGAAGTTGGAGCCCAAGATGTCCAGATGCCCGTCACAATTGAAGTCGCCGAAGCCGAGGCCCATCCAACTGCCGGCAGAAATGGCGCTCGATGCGATGGGCTGATCGACGAAGTGACCCGTCCCGTCGCCCAGCAGAACGTGCAGGAAGCCGATGTCGGTCCCGCCGTTGGCCGCCGTCAACACCGGGCCCTGGTCGTCGGCAAATACGATATCGGCGTCCCCATCGGCATCGACATCGACGATCGCAGCGGCCCAGGTCACCGTGCGGCCATTCGCCTCGAGCGGCAAAGCCGCCAGGTCGCGGATACCTGAGATCTCGCTGATGTCTTCGAACTGCAAGCCACCGAGATTGCGATAGAGCTCGTTGGCCTCGAAGAGATCGAATTGCGGTGCAGGCGGCGGCGGGACGTCGAGATCGAAGAGATTGGCTATCACCACGTCGAGCAGTCCATCGCCATCGATGTCGCCGACCGAGCAGCTGGTGGACGACGAGCTGCCCGCGGTGAGGGCTGTCTCGCGGGCGACGAACTGCCCGCCGCCGAGATTCTCGAACAGACGGTTCGGCTCGGTCATGCCGAGAACGATCAGATCGGGATCGCCGTCGTTGTCCAGATCGCCGAAGCAGACCCCGGTGGAATTCTGCTCGGTGGCGCCGGTTCCCGACGCAGCACCGCGATCGATGAAGCTCAGCGCACCCGTCTCGACCCGTTGACTCGAAAACAGACTGTTGGTCGCGCCGGGACCGTTACTGGCGTAGATGTCGAGGTCGCCGTCGCCGTCGTGATCGAAGAGGGCAACGCCAGGGAACCCGCCGGTCGCTACAGGGAGGAGCGTCGAGCCAGGCTGGATCGGCTCGATAAGGGAGGCTTCGCGGGCCCCCTGCAGCACGGCAAAGCTCGGCGAACGAGCCCGCTGGTAGGCCAATCCGGACGCGGGGTCGTCGGCCAGGTTGTCGAACTGAATTCCGGTTTCGGCGGTCGCAACGGAAGCAGACAGTGCAGCGGCGACAAGTACGGCTGGAGTGGTGCGGCAAGCCGCAGAGTCGAAAAGAGTACGCATGACGAATCTCCGGTAGGCATGACAGGTTTGGCGTTCGAGGTCACGGCACGCGAGCGAGCTCGCGGCCTTGGGTGTCTGCCGGAGTAAACGCCGTGCACGGCGGCATTTCTCACCGGGGTCCCGACCCGTTCGCGGCCCTAGCTGGCGAGAGACGCTGGCTGGCGAAGTCGAAGCGTTCCCCGCACGACGATCGAATAGGCGCTCGCCGGCAGCCGTAGCTGCCTCATTGGTGAGCGGAATGAACGACTACACGCTGATACTGACGGGACTCGCCATCAGGCCCTGGGCGACCTGAATCTGGTGCGACTCGGCCCCATGCATTCAGCGGTCGTAGTGGATCGCCAGCCAGACCGTCGGCTCGTCGGCTGCCGTCCAAGCCACTCGATGCCGTACGTGGGCCGGGATATCGACCCAATCGCCCGGCCCCAGCGCACGCACGGCTTCGCCTTCGATCTCCAGTCCCGCTCGGCCGCGGATCAGAAGCACCCACTCGTGCTGCTCCTGGTCGTACCAGAAGTCTTCCGGCGAAGCTTGACCGAACGAGACGATGCGCTCGAGGCGGAACCCCTCTCGGCACAGGAGATCCTGCAAGAGCTCCTCCGGCGCGTCGTCTGGAAGTCCCGCAAAGAGCTGGCCCTGCTCCGAAGCTTTCGTTGTCGTCATGCAGGTTGTCTATCGCATCGGGAACCGTCTGTCGATCCAACAGCGCGGCCGGAACGGTAGGCCTCATCGAGGTCGACCGTTCTTCGGCGCACCAGGGCTGGCCAACGAATGCAGCCCGAAGGCCAGAGCCGCTCCCGCTGCGGTCGCGACGATGTCCGACAGGGCAAAAGTCTGCAGTGCCGTGTTGCCGATCTTGGGAAAGAGACCGTCGAAGACCTCGCCCGCGATCAATAGCAAGGCACCGGTGAGGCACTCGGGGAGAAATGTGATGCCCTCAGCGGCGCGGCCGAACCAACTGAGCTGGCCGAAGGGCCTGCCCAGAGCGGGCCAGAAAAAGGGGAAGCCGACGCCCGCAGCGAAGCTCGGTAGCCAACCGAGGATCCAGACCAGCCCTTCATGCTCGACCACGCCCGGTTCTCTCACGCCACCGAATTTGACGATCGCGGCGACGGCCAAGGCGGTCAGGAGCACCAACCAGGCGAAGCGGCGCCCGGACCCAGTCTCGTAGATCCACACGCCTTACTCGGCGAGCGCAAGCTCGGCCACGGCGTCGCGCAGCTCTGCGGCCTTAGCCGTGGCGTTCGACAGCACGACGACCGTCAGTGCATCCTGCGGAAAGACGACGATGGCGGTACGGAAACCGACCCAAGATCCGGTGTGGTGGACCGCGGGACGGTCGTGCACAGGCTCCAGTCCCCAGCCGAAGCCGTAAGGAGACTCCGAGCCGTCCGTCAGGACCGCCGGTGCGAAGATCTCTTCCCACCCTTCTCGACTTACCAGGGCCTCCTCGGCAACCGCCCGGTCCCACCGATAGAGGTCATCGAGCGAGGCATAGACACCGCCGGAGCCGACCACCCAATTGGCCCAATGATCGTCGTTCTCGCGCCAGCCCCCACGCTTGTGCTGGCGGTAGCCCACCGCGCGGTGCGGAATCACCAGGTCGGGCCGGTCGCGCACGATGGCGGTCTGCATCTCCAGGGGCTCGAAGATGTGTTGATCGAGGAACTCGCCGTAGGACTGCTCCGAGACCCTCGCGATGATCAAGCCGAGGATCTCGTAGCCGGGATTGCTGTACTCGAAGCGACTCCCAGGCTCGAACTCCGGCTCCCCCCAATCCTCGTACACAGCGATCGCGTCGGCGCTGGTGAAAAGCTCGTCGGACGGCTTGTTCGCGGCAATCTCTTCGAGCTCGTCCATCTTGTAGGTGTAGTAGCTCGGCAAACCGGACGTGTGGTGCAGCAGGTGGCGCACCGTCACCTCTTCGAAGCGCGCCAGCTCGGGTATCCACTCGGCTGCCGGTTCGTCATAGGCGAGCTCTCCCTGCTCCACCAGCAGCACGATCGCCATGGCGGTCAACGCCTTGCTGAGCGACGCCAGGCGCACCGGCGTCGAGCGTCGTAAAGGGGCGCCACTGTCTAGATCCGCCAGGCCGTGGGCGCTGGCATGGGCTACTTCTCCATCGCGGATCACCATGACCGCTGCACCCGGCGCGTCGGCATCGAACTCTGCAAAGAGCTCTAGGATCTCTGCGTCGAGATCGACCCCGGCTGCAAGATCGATCTCGGCCGGGCTCCGGCAGGCCGAAGCGATAAGCACGACGGAGGCGAGGGCGACGCTCGAGAGCCAAAGCCCGGATAGACGGAGGTGTGCCGACATCAAGGCGCGATTTTCTCCCAACAGGGTCAGCTTTGCCAAACGACAGCTCAGGCGGTCTAGAAACTCCACACGGTTGATCAAATCTCCGACGGTTCGACGCGAAGCGAATCAGAGATCCCTGGCATGGCGTCACGGGAGCACCGTGCCACAGGAACGGTCGAATCAACCCACGGAGGTCTGGAATGAAAACTTCGCCAAAACTCGCAGTGCTCGCTATTCTTTTGGGCACCTTCTGTGCCTGGGCAGTCTACGCCGCAACATTCGATGAGGGCTATAACGCCGGATGCAGCATCGGACTCTCGGAGACCTACTACAACGAGAATCTCTCGCTCTACTTGGCGACTCTCGACTACGGCTATCTTCACGGCGAAATCGAATACGCCAACGGCGTGGAAGGCGGCTACGACGATTGCCGAATGCAGCCCACACCGGCCGGCGGCCCCGGCGCGGGAACGACTTGCACCAGCAATCCTAAATACGACATCACAACATGTAATTGAACCCCGAGAGGCCCCCCCTTGGGCGCCCGGCCATCTGGCAAGGCCCTCTCCTCTCGGAGTCGGCCGACGGCCAGGCCAAGACCTCGGCGTGTTATATTGCGCCATTATCACAAGCAAAGATTCTGCTCCAAACGAGATCACCGAAACGCTGCGCACGTGGGCCTCCGGCAACGCCGAAGCGCTCGACTCCCTGGCACCTCTGGTCTATGACCGGATGCGGCGCCTGGCGGCGAGCTTCCTGCGCCACGAGCGCCACGACCACACCCTGCAAACCACCGCGTTGATCCACGAAGCGTTCCTCCGCCTGGTGCAACAGCAACGGGTCACCTACGAAAACAGGGAACAGTTCTTCGCCAACGCGGGGCGCATGATGCGCCGCATCCTGGTCGATCACGCACGGGCTCGTAGTGTCCGCAAACGCGGCAGCGGGGCAGAGCCACTGCCGATCGAGGTCGCCAAACAACTGCCAATACCCGAGCGGCCTCTCGACATGCTGGCGCTGGACGACGCGCTGCAGGAGCTCACCGCGACGCACCCCGACCTGGGGCTGATCGTCGAGCTCAAGTTCTTCGTCGGCTTGTCGGTGGCCGAAACGGCAGCGGTGACCGGGCGTGGCAGCGCGACCGTCCAGCGACGCTGGCAA
>JBCCGX010000666.1:0-5875 GCA_039029035.1 Acidobacteriota bacterium
AGATTCTCGTGGGTTGGCG
Organism: Acidobacteriota bacterium; assembly: GCA_039029035.1. GTDB lineage: Bacteria > Acidobacteriota > Thermoanaerobaculia > Multivoradales > J023 > JAAELT01. The sequence continues at coordinate 20 of JBCCGX010000666.1, forward strand.
AGCCCGTTCCGGGCTCTTGGAGGCGGAGCGACGGATCGGACGACTGAGGCGAGGCCGGTGGTTGGCCATTGTACAGCGCCCGAGCTCAGCGCTGCGGAGGCTTCTCTGGCGTCTACCGATCGTTCTGTTGATGGCTGCTGCCCTGGCTGCCGGCTGTCGCGCCACGCCGCCGACGCCACCGATCAGCCCCGCGCCGGTATCGACGGCGGCTGCGTTCCGCAACCTGCTCGACCATCGCGGCATCGCCGCCGAAACGGAGGACTGGTCGTTCCTGCCGTTTTCGGATCAAGGTTCTTGGATCGGCTGGTCGCTGCCGCCGGAAGGACGGCCAGACCTGCGCGGTGGTTTCGGCGGCCCGTTTCTCTTCGGCGCCGGTCGCTGGCTGGCGCCCCAACTCGTCATCGCCACGCTCAGCGACGAGCAAGGCCCGTTATCGTGGCAGGATGCAGAGGCCTTCGAAGCAGTGGCGACTCCCGGCATGCTCTCGCACCGTGGAAGGATCAGAGATCTGGACGTCGCCTTGCGGTTGTGGATCGATTCCGCCCGCACCACCGTGATCGAGCTCGAGGTGACGCCTACCGGGCCGACCCCACGCCAGCTCAAAGCGTCCTGGTCCGGCATGGTCTTTCCGCAGCAAGCGACCCTCGAAGAGACCGACGGCGCCGTGCGGCTGCTCGCTGTAGATGGCGCTCGGATCGAGCTGGTGCCAGACCGGCCGATGCAGACACCAACCCTCGACGGCAAGAGCTATACCTGGGCCACGGTCGATCCGATCGATCTGGCTCCTGGCGGCCGCGTGACGGTCGCGCTGGCGGTGTCCTGGTCCCTCAACGGCGAGCCGGATCCGGATCGTCTGGCGCTGCGAGCACAGCTGGCGGACGCTGCACAATCGCGGCAAGACAATGCCACCCGCTGGCAGGCGTACCAGTCAGCCGTCGGCGCCTCCGACGCCCAAGATCCGCTACAGATCCTGGCTCTCAAGGCCGCTCAAACGCTGGTCAACAACTGGCGCGGCCCGGCCGGCCGCATGCGCCACAGCAGCCTCTTTCCCTCGAGCAACGTGAACTACTTCAACGGCTTCTGGGCCTGGGATTCCTGGAAGCATGCCGTCGCCTTGCTGCGCTTTGATGCCGAGCTGGCAAAGGAGCAGGTGCGGGCCATGTTCGACCACCAAGACGAGACCGGTATGATCGCCGATGTCGTCTATCTCGATCCCGCCGAGGACAACTGGCGCGATACCAAGCCGCCGCTGGCGGGTTGGGCGATCGAGACGATCTACCGCGTCACGAAGGATCTCGACTTCGTTCGCCAGCTCTATCCCAAGCTGGTCCGCTACCACGCCTTCTGGTATGCCGACCGCGACCACGACAGCGATGGCTTGTGTGAGTACGGATCGACCGACGGCACCTTGGTCGCCGCCCGCTGGGAGAGCGGCATGGACAACGCGGTGCGCTTCGATGACAGCCAAATGCTGGCCAACGGCCCCCGGGCCTGGTCACTGGATCAGGAGTCCGTCGACCTCAACAGCTACCTCTACCGGGAAAAGCTCGCTCTCGAAGCGCTGGCACGCGCCCTCGGTGAGGACGAGGCCGCAGCGCGCTGGGCGGCCGAGGCCAAGGCTCTGGCAGCGCAGATTCGCCACGCGATGTTCGACGCCGACAGCGGTTGGTTCTACGACATCCATATCGAGACCGGGGCGATCGTTCCGGTCCAGGGGCCGGAAGGCTTCATCCCCTTGTGGACCGGCGTGGCGAGCGCCGAGCAAGCGGCACGGGCGCGCGAGACGATGCTCGACCCTGAAGTCTTCCGTACCCATGTCCCGTTCCCGACGGTGGCCCGAAATCATCCCGAGTTTTCCGATGGCTACTGGCGCGGGCTGGTGTGGCTCGATCAAGCCTACTTCGCTATCTGTGGCTTGCGCCGCTTCGGCTACGAGGACGACGCCGCTGCGCTGACCGAGCAGCTCTTCAGCAACCTCGAAGGCGCCACGACGCCCGGCGTGCCGCTGTACGAGAACTACCACCCGCTCACGGGCGAGGGTCAGAACGTGAAGCACTTCAGCTGGACCGCCGCCCATCTTCTGCTCCTCACGCTGAGAGACGGACCGTGCGACTAATCTGGACCAGCGCCAAGATCGGACTCCTGTTCGGCCTGCTGGCGACTCCCGGGGCGATCGCCGACGGCGACGGCACGGGTCCGGAGCTGCCCAGCGACGCCTGGCAGAACCATCAGATTTTCGCCATCGGCAAGCGTGAACCGTACGCCACCTCCTTCCCTTATGCCAGCCGCGCGGCGGCGTTGCGCAACGAAGCTTCCCGTTCACCCTACTTCCAGTCGCTCGACGGTGTCTGGGACTTCCTCTGGGTAGCGCGGCCCGCCGAGGCGCCAGAGGGCTTCGAGCGCGAGGACTACGATACGCGTGGCTGGAGCACGATCCCGGTGCCGGGCAACTGGGAGGTACATGGTTTCGGCAACGCCATCTATCTCGACGAGCGCTATCCCTTCGAAGCGCAGTGGCCGCGGGTACCGCAGGACGACAATCCCGTTGGCTCCTATCGACGCTGGTTCGAGATCGATCCGGTCAAGCTCGGCTCGACGTGGCAACATCGTCGAATTTGGTTGCACTTCGGCGCGGCGCGCTCAGCCTTGACCGTGTACCTGAACGGCCGTTTCATCGGCTTCAGTCAAGGCGCCAAGACCCCGGCCGAGTTCGACATCACGGAGCATGTCCGGCCGGGTCGCAACCTGCTCGCTGTTCGCATCCATCGCTTCAGCGACGCGAGTTATGTCGAAAGCCAGGACATGCTGCGCCTGACGGGCATCGAGCGCAGTGTCCAGCTGATTGCCGCACCCGCGGTCCACGTGGCGGATTTCTTTGCCCGTGCCTCCCTCGACGACACTTTCAGCGACGGCCTGCTCGAGCTCGAAGTCGACCTCCGCAACGCATCGAGCACCGACACTGCTGTCAGCGTACGGTATCTGTTGCTCGACGAGGCAGCATCCTTCGAGCCGGTGCTTACCGGTGAGCTGAGCGCCCAGCTCGAGGCCGCCGAGCGCCAGCGTCTGACCTTCAGCGGGCGCGTCGAGGCCGTGCGGCCGTGGAGCGCCGAAACGCCCGCTCTCTATGGGCTGCTGATCGAGCTGGTCGACGCCAACGGCGCCATGATCTCGGTGGTGCGTGACGACATCGGCTTCCGGCGCGTCGAGATCCGCGACGGCCAGCTGACGGTCAACGGTCGGGCGATCACCCTGCGCGGCGTCAATCGCCACGAGACTCATCCCGAGACGGGCCATGTGGTCGATCTCGAAACCATGCATCGCGACCTGGCGCTGATGAAGCGCCACAACATCAACGCCGTGCGCTCGGCGCATTATCCCAACGATCCGCGCTGGTACGATCTGACGGACCGCTACGGTTTCTACGTCATCGACGAAGCCAACATCGAGTCCCACCCGCTAGCGATCGACGAGGCGACTCAGCTCGGCAACGAGATGAGCTGGCTACCGGCGCACCTCGAGCGCACCCGCCGGATGGTGGAGCGGGACAAGAATCACCCGTCGATCATCATCTGGTCGCTGGGCAACGAAGCCGGCGAGGGTGCCATTTTCGAGGCGACCTATCGCTGGATCAAACAGCGCGACCCGAGCCGCCCGGTGCAATACGAGCCGGCGGGCAAGAGAGCGTACACCGACATCTTCTGCCCCATGTACCCGCCGATCGAACGGCTGGTCGACTACGCGCAAAACGAGCCGGAGCGCCCGTTGATCATGATCGAGTATGCCCATGCCATGGGCAACTCGGTCGGCAACCTGGCCGACTATTGGCAGGCCATCGACAGCCACCGCGCGCTGCAAGGCGGTTTCATCTGGGATTGGGTCGATCAGGCACTGGCCCGGATCGACGAACGTGGACGGCGTTTCTGGGCCTACGGCCACGACTATCACCCCGGCCTGCCGACCGACGGTAACTTTCTCAACAACGGTCTGGTCGACCCGGACCGCGAGCCTCACCCGCACCTCGCCGAGGTCAAGAAGGTCTACCAGCCCGTCCGTTTCAGCGCGCTCGATGCCGCCGTCGGGCGCTTCGAAGTGGAGAATCGCTACACCTTTCGCAGCTTGAATCACCTCGACATGGCCTGGACCTTGCGCGAGGACGGCCAGCCAGTCGCCAGGGGCACTGTCGATGTCGGCGCCGTCGCGCCCGGCGCTCGGCGCGCCTTCACGGTCGATCCGGGCTTCGCCGCCCGGCCCGGTCGGGAGCTTCACCTGACACTCAGCGCCCGGACCGCGCGTCCCGAGCCCTTGATCCCCCTCGGCCACGAGATCGCCTGGGAGCAGTTTGCTCTTCCCGGAGTCCCGCCGAGCGCGCCTGAGGAGGTCGGCGGCGCGCCCGAGCCCGCGGCGACCGTCGATTTGCGGGAGCTCGACGCCGGTTGGTCGGTTGAGGGAGAGGACTTCGAGCTCCTCTTCGGTCGAGAAACCGGCACCATCGAACGCTACCGCTACCGAGGTCGCGAGCTACTGCGTCGCGGCCCGCGACCCAACTACTGGCGACCGCCGACCGATAACGACCTCGGCAACGGCATGCACCAATGGGCCGCGCCATGGCGCCAGGCATCGACGGAGCGTCACCTGGAGCGCGTGAAAACACGGCGTACCGAGGACGGCAGCGTCTTGGTCGAGGCCCGCTACCGTCTGCCGGCGGTCCAGGGTCAGGCCGAGATGCACTATCGCGTGCGTTCCGACGGCAGCGTCGACATCGAGCATCGGTTGAGCGTGACGTCCGAGGCGTTACCCAAGATCCCGCGCTTCGGTACCCAGCTGGAGCTGTCCGGCAGTGATCGATTCGTCACCTGGTTCGGCCGTGGCCCCCACGAGAGCTATGCGGACCGCAAGACATCCGCCCGCGTCGGCTATTTCGCCGCGCCGGTGAGCGACCTCTTCCACCGTTACCCGCGACCGCAAGAGACCGGCAATCGCACCGATGTCCGCTGGATGGCGGTGCGGGACGAGCAAGGGCACGGCCTGATGGCGGCCGCCCGGCCGCTGCTGTCGACCAGCGTCTGGCCGTTCGCTAGCGATGACCTCGAGTTCGTGCCCGGCGCCCGAGGCGCAGAGTCGGCCTCAGGCCTGGTGCCAGTCACTTCGCGCCACGGCGCCGAGCTGATGGTGCGCGATGTCGTCACCTGGAATCTCGACGGCGCACAGATGGGCGTCGGCGGCGACACCTCCTGGGGTCGCCCGGTCCACGAGCCTTACACCATTCCCGCGGCCTCCCGAAGCCACCGCTACTGCCTGATCCCCTTGGACGGATCGACCAAAGACCTCGCCGATCGAGCGCGGACGGCCTGCCGATCGACAAACTTCAGGTAGCGACAGCGTCAGCTTCCAGGCCGCTCAGCCGCGTAACTTCCCGCCCAGCTGCTGATCCACCGCGGCGACGAGCTTGTCGCGCACCTTGGCGACCTCGTCGTCGGTCAGAGTGCGTTCGTCGCTCTGGTAGGTGAAGCGGTAGGCGAGGCTTTTCTTGCCCTCGCCGAGCTGCTCGCCGCGGTAGCAATCGAACAGCTCGATCTGGCGCAGGAGCTTGCCGCCGGAGGCCGCCAGGCAGGACTCCACCGCGGCAGCCGTCGTCGCTTCATCGACCACCAGGGCGAGGTCTTCGACCACCGGCGGATGCTGCGGGATGCCTCGTACCGGGTAGCGCTCGGGGAGCGCTGCCTGGATCTTCTCGAAGTCGAAGTCGGCCGCCAAGACCGAGGGGAAGGGCAGCTCGTAGGCGGTTCGCACTTGGGGGTGGATCTCGCCGAAGACGCCGATCTCGACCCCGCCGACGGTCCAGCGGGCGCAGCGGCC
>JBCCGX010000667.1:0-5870 GCA_039029035.1 Acidobacteriota bacterium
CCTTCGGGCCGCCCATCGGGGACCGTCAGCACATCAGGGCTTGGCGAGAAGGTCCATCACCGCCAGAGTCATGCCCCGCACGCCGGACGTGACGGCGGGCTGTGGCTGGATCTTGAAGAACGGCGAGTGGTGGGACGGCACCGGCGGCCCGCCCGCCTTGGCGGCCTCGATCTCGGCGGGTGGCGTACCGCCGACGACGAAATAGACACCGGGCACCTTGTGCTCGGTCTGGACGAAGTAGGCGAAGTCTTCGGCGCCCATGCCTTCGCGAGCCTTCTGGAATAGGGCATCGCTGCCGAGCTTGCGCTCGAAAAGGGTGCGGATGCGTCGCGCCAGGCCGGCATGGTTGACTGTGGTCGGCGTCGCCTCCGTCGACAGGTCGACTTTCGGCATCAGGGTCTCGGGCAGGCCGGCGGTGGTGGCGACACCTCGCGCAACGCGCTGGATACCGGCCAGAAGCTTGGCCCGGGTCGCCTCACTGTCGGCCCGGACGGTCAGTTGCATCTCGACCTTGTCAGGGATGATGTTGTGCTTGAAGCCACCATGGAACGAGCCGACGGTGACGACACCGGGCTCGAGCGGTGACAGCTCACGGCTCACCAAGCCTTGCAGGGCGACGACGATCTGTGACGCGATGAAGATCGGATCTTTGCCCTTGTGCGGTGAGGCGCCGTGGGCGCCAATACCGTAGACGGTGATATCGACGCTGTCCGACGACGAGGCGATCAGACCGCCATCGACTTCGATCTTGCCGGCCGGCGCACCGGCTTGCACGTGGAAGGCGAGGGCGTAGTCGGGCACGCCGAAGCGCTCGTAGAGGCCGTCTTCGAGCATCGCCTTGGCGCCGCCGATGCGCTCTTCTGCCGGCTGGGCGATGAACATCACCGTACCGGCCCAATGGTCCTTCGCCGCCACCAGGCGGCGCGCGGTGCCGACCAGGGCGGTGATGTGGACGTCGTGGCCGCAGGCGTGCATCACGGGTACCTCTTCGCCGGTGATGTCGACCTGGGTGGCGGTCGAGGCGTAGGCCAGACCGGAATCTTCCTTGATCGGCAGGCCGTCCATATCGGCGCGCACCAGCACCATCGGCCCCTCACCGTTAGCCAGCATGCCAACCACGCCGGTCCCGCCGACGCCTTCGGTGACGTCGATCCCCTGGTCGCGCAGCTCCTGGGCGATGCGGGCGGCCGTCCTGGTTTCTCGGAACGACAGCTCGGGGTGACGGTGGAAGTGCTCGAATAGGGAGCCCAGGTGGGCTTCGTAATCCTCGTGGATCGCTTGCTGCAGAGAGGGCTCGGCCCGCACGGCCGGAGCGAGCAGGATAGGAGCCAGCGCAGCGATCAGCAGCGTTCTATGCATCATCGTTCTCCAACGTTCGGATTGTCTCGAGCGGCGATGATACCTGCGAGGCCACTGGTATGCTGGACAGGAATCGGATTGCGGTCAAATCACCCTTCGAGGAAGAAAGCCAATGAACGGACTCTTGCTGCGGGTTGCGAAGACCCTTGCCCTCGGCATCGGCATCCTGAGTTGCTGCCTGGCGACTCCGGCTGCAGCCCAACTCGCCGGCGTCAAGGTGACGCTAGCCAATCTCGACTACGGGCCTGGCAACGCGACCGTGGATGCCGACATCACGGCGACGGTGTTCTACAGCACGGGCGTTGGCTTCGCGACTGCCTGGATGGGCTATTCGACCCTCAACCTGACCATTCCTGCCGTCGATTGGGGTGATGGTGCTGTCGTACCGCCGGCCTATCCGACCGGCATACCCTTCGATACGACCTCGACGCCGCCAGGGGCGCCAGGGCCGGTGCGAGCCTATCGCGGTGCCTTTTCCCACAGTTATGCATCACCGGGCCCGTTCACCATCAAGGTCTACTCGTCCGAAGTCCTCTTTGCACCCGGCTATGCCTTCACCGGCCACACGGCGACCTTCCAGACCGGTTTTTACTCGATCTTCGGCGGCGTGATCAGCGCGTTGACGAATAGAACGGAAATACCCGGCATCGCCGTGGCGGAGATTCCGGCACTTTCCGATGGGGGGCTGTTGGCCCTGGCCGCAGTACTCGCCGCGGCCGGGGTTCTTCTGTTGCGGCGTTGAGCTAGTGCGATTCGAAGAAGGCGCGGATGGCGCCGGCGAAGAAGCGCAGCTTCTCGAAGTGATTCAGCACCCCGGCATCGTGCAACTCGTGCAGTGACTGGGCGACGCAGCCCAGGTACTCGCCGAAGGGCAGGCTCGGGTCGTCGAAGCTGCAGGGGATCTCGGGGAAGAGGAGCCGCGTGCCAGCCTTCACGTTGTAGATCCGGTTGCGGATGCCGCCGGGCCACAGCACTTCGACGGTGGCGCGGCGCTTCGAGCCCAGGCCGGCAGTCTGGATCAGGCTGTCCTGGGAGGCGTAGCTCGAGCCACCGAGAACCGGCAGGAGCACCGACGGGCGGTTCTTCGGCGTGACCTGGATGACGGCGCCGATGCCGTCTCGGTTGACCCCGCCGCCGGAAGTGATGCCAATCGTGCCGAGGGTCTCGACCTGGATCTGGCGCGCTCCGTTGTCACCGCTCGACAGCTCCACCGAGAGGGTGCCGTCGGGCAGGACGAGGCCGCTCCACTGGTAGATGAAGTTGGCCGGATCGATCGGCAGAAAAGTGCGTAGGACGAAGGCGTCGACGTCGAACTCGCCGCCGAGGACCGGCGCCGGGTCGAGGGCGATAGGCTCCGGCATGTCGTAGTTGGAGACCGAGACGATATCGACGAAGCCGTCGTCGTCGAGGTCGCCGACCGCCATGCCTTGCACGTTGCGGCGGTTGTGGTCGGTCGAGTCGGCGAGGGCGGCCGGGTTGCGGCTGAACTGGGCGGCGCCATCGTTGTCGAAGATCACTCCGGGGCTACAGGCGACGATCGGGCCGATGTCGAGGCCGCCGTGGAAGAGGATATCGGTGTCGCCGTCGTTGTCGTAGTCGGCCGCCGAGGCGCCCCAGCCGAAAGGTGTGTTGGCCGGCGCGGAGTTACCGATCGGATCGGCAAAGGTGCCGTCAGGGTTTTGCAGGAACCAGCGCGAGTCGAAGGTGATCGGAGCTGGAGCGCCGGTAAAGGCCACGCCGGCATGGTTGCCGAAGTTGGAGCCGAAGACGTCGAGCAGGCCGTTGTGGTCGAAGTCGCCGAAGGCCAACCCCATCCAGGTGCCGACGGTATCCAGGCCGCGGGCGGCGGTGACGTTGGCGAACTGCCCGGTGCCGTCGTTGTCGAACACCTGGATGTAGCCACGATCGATGCCGCCGGTGAGACCGAAGGGAAAGGCCGCCTGGTCGTCGGCCTGCACTGCGTCGAGGTCGCCGTCGAGGTCCAGATCGACCAGGGCGACGGCCCAGGTGATCGTCGAGGCACCCGGTGGCGCGGCCGGCGGCAGCTCGAGGTCGAGCAAGCCGGCAGCTGCAGCGTCTTCGGTAAAGACGTTGCCACCCTGGTTGCGAAACAGCTGATTCGGCTGGTTGAGGGCGAAGGGTTCGACAAAAATGCCGACCTGGATCGACATGTCGAGGGCGTTGCCGACGAAGACATCGAGCAGACCGTCGCCGTCGACATCGCCCATGGTGCAGGAGGTGGAGGAGAGGCTACCGCCACCGAGCCCGCTTGCTGCCGTTTGATCGAGAAAGGTGCCGTCGCCCTGGTTCTCGAAGAAGCGGTTGGGCTCGAGATTGCCTAGCACCAACAGGTCGTGGTCCCCGTCGTTGTCGACGTCGCCATAGCACACGCCATTCGAATCCTGGGCGAAGGCATCCACGCCGGCCGCAACGGCGACATCGAGAAAGGTCACGGTGCCGCTTTCGACCAGCTGGTTGGCGTAGAGGCTGTTGTCTGCTCCCGGGCCATTGGTGACGTAGAGATCCTGGTCGCCGTCGCGGTCGTAGTCGAAGATTGCCACTCCCGGCGCTCCGCGGCTCTTGAGCGGCGTGACGAGTAGATCGGGAAAAGTGTAGAGCGGCTGTTGCTTGAGCAGATCGAAGACCGCGTCGCTCGGCGAGCGCTGGCGACGATAGGTGATGCCGGCGCCGTCGCCGGCCGCGATGTCTGTGAAGATGAGATCGTCGCCGCCCGTTGCCGCGCTCGGCGAGGTCGAAGCGGTCAGGCAGAGAAGGAAGGCGGCGGTCGGGAAGGTCAGACGAAGTCTTGCTGTGCTCATGGCTGATTCTCCTGGTGATCGTGAGATGTAGTGCGTCGGACAACGGCCATCGGCGGCGCTTGCCGCCGGTTCTTTCAACCGGGACCTTCGATTTTCGAGACGACGAGGTGCCATCATTTACCTCGACATAATGAATTGTCAATCAATAGATTCGTGCCTGTCGATGGTTTTGAGCCCAGCCTGTCTCTGGGCCCAGCTTGTTTTTCCGTCCCAGATCACTTCTCAGCCCAGACTGTGCGAAACTCTTGCCGACGCAACCTTCATGATTCGGAGACTCCACCGTGACTCGATTCCATCCGTTGTTCGCCCTTGGCCTGCTCCTTGCGAGTCTGGCCACGCCCATGCTCGCCGAGTCTGTGGTGGTGACCTTGAGAGCGCCGGACGGGGTCGAGCTGAAAGCGACCTACACCGCGGCAGAGAAGCCGGGACCGGGTGTCTTGTTGCTCCACATGTGCAATAGCGATCGGTCTGCCTGGCAAGGGCTGGCGGCGAAGCTGGCGGTGCGCGGCATCCATTCGCTAGCTCTCGACTACCGCGGCTATGGTGACAGCGGCGGTACGCTGCCGGATGGGCCGGGCCGGGGGCTGCTCATCGACGAGACCTGGCCTGGCGATATCGATACGGCGTTCGAGTACCTGCGCTCGCGCCCGGAGGTCCATGCCCAGCGGCTCGGCGCTGCCGGCGGCAGTTGCGGAGTGGACAACGCGGTCGATCTGGCACGACGGCATCCCGGCGAGGTCAAGACGTTGGTGCTCCTGGCCGGTACCACCGATCGCGACGGTGAGGCCTTCTTGGCGGAGAACGCCTGGCTACCGGTCCTCGCATCGGCGAGTCGTGATGATGGACAGGCCGTGGAGCTGACCCGGTGGACTCTCGGCTTCTCGAGCCACCCGGCTAATCGCTTCCTGGAGTATGAGACGGGCGGCCACGGGACGGAGATGTTTGCCGTTCACGACCAGCTCGAGCCGTCGATCGCCGGCTGGTTTCTGGAGCATCTGATCCGCAACCCGGCGCGCAAGTCGGTCGTGGCCAAGAGCGAGCCTGGTCCGTCGATCAAGCTCTGGAACGCGCTGACCGAGCCGGATGGCGTGGCCCGAGTCACCGAAGGCCTGCAACAGGCACGGGCCAGGGGCAAGGCGATTCCCCTGCCGCCCGAAGGGGTGATCAACGCCGAGGGCTATCGCCTGCTCGGCGCCGGTGACTTGGACCAGGCGATCGAGCTCTTGGGCTTCAACGTCGAGGCCTTTCCCGAATCTGCCAACGCCCTCGACAGCCTGAGTGACGCCTATCTCGCCAACGGCCAGAGACAGAAAGCCCTCGCCCTGGCCCAACAGGCTCTCGAGGCCCTACCGAACGACACCGCGTTGAGCGACGATTTTCGCCGCGCGGTGGAGGAGTCGGCGAGGCGCAAACTGGCCGAGGCCGCGGCGGCGGGTACCGAGTAGCGCCGCGCCGTCGAGATCCGTCGGTTCACGGACAGGTGGCGAAAGCTGCCGTATCGGTGATGGTGTCGAAGGGGTGGCCGACAGCATTCTCGTAGCGCACCGACTCGCCGCTCTGGGTATCGGTGACGTCGATTACCACACCGACGTCAGTGAGGCCGCCAGCAAAGACCCAGAAGCTCTCGAACGCGGTCTCGCAGGCGTCGAGTACCTTGACCACCAGCTCGATGTTCTCGGGGTTGAAGAACCA
>JBCCGX010000668.1:0-5861 GCA_039029035.1 Acidobacteriota bacterium
AGCGATCGAGGGCTTCGGTACCCCACCGTCGCAGCGCCTCGAGCGCGACTTCGCTATCACTCTGCGACCGGAAGCGGTGCCCCAAGCCTTGCAGCTCGCGGCGCAGCTGGCGGAAGTTGTACAGCTCGCCGTTCCACACCAGAACCTGCCGGCCGTCGGCCGTGCGCATGGGCTGGTGGCCGGCCTGGCTCGGGTCGAGGATCGACAGGCGCCGGCTGCCGAGTAGACACCGGCTATCGTGCCATAGGCCACGGTCGTCGGGTCCCCGGCGCCACATGGCGTCCACCAGGGTTTCCCAGGGAGCCGCCTCAAGAGGGACTTGGCGGAAATTGAACTGCCCACAGATGCCGCACACCATCCCAGTGTACTATGTGTCATGCCGATTGCGCTGTCGGCTCTCGCGCCTCCCGCTGGCGCACCTGCCTTCGGCGATCACTCGACGACCTGGCAAGCAACAGTTCTGAGCGAGCCTGCGCTCAGCAGGAGGCCCATGCAACGACGCAAACGAATCGCTGCGTTCTTGATCGCCCTGAGTCCGAGCCCACTGTTGGCAGCAGCGCCCGAGGCGGCGCCCGCGTCGTCCGGCGAGCCACCGACCTGTCGACGCCAGCTCAGTGCCAACGTGGTGGCTCTCGAACAGCCCTATTTCCTCAATCGCCTCGGCACCACCATGCCCCACGGCATGCTCTTCAGCCTCGAGCGCGACGTCGTTCCATCCCGTCCCGAGGAGGATCTCGGGCCGGGTAACGCGGAGCTCCGGCCAGGCAAGCGGCCACGCCCTCTGGTGCTACGAATGAACGTCGGGGACTGTCTCGAGATCCGGTTGCGCAACCTCCTGAGCCCGGAGCGGCCGAGCGAGCAGCACCATGCCACCCGCAGCGCCTCGATCCACGTCTACGGCATGCAGCTGGTCACCTCGATGGCCGATGACGGCTCGTTCGTCGGTAGCAACCCGAGCAGCCTCGCGGCCCCCGGCGAAGAGAAGATCTACCACCTCTACGCCGAGCACGAGGGCACCTTCCTACTCAGTAGCACCGCGGCCACTTTCGGTGGCGACGGTGCCGGCGGCCATGTCCTGGCCGGACTCTTCGGCGCCGTCAACGTCGAGCCCGCGGGCGCCGAGTGGTACCGCAGCCAGACGACCCGCGAGGATCTGGAAGCCGTCCGCCGGACCACCGACGGCCAGACCGTTTTCGACTACCAAGCACGCTATCCGACCGGCCATCCACGAGCGGGCACCCCCATCCTGGCGATGCTCGATTCGAATGGCGAGATCGTCCACAGCGATCTGACCGCGATCATCACCGGTCCGGACGCTGGCCACTTCCTCGAAGCGCACTCGTCTGCGGTCGGCGCGAAGACCGGTGCAGACGCCCTGCCGAAGGACCGACGGCCGTTTCGCGAAGTCACGCTGATCTACCACGAGACCTGGGGCGCGCGTCAAGGTCTTTGGTGGCTTGGCTCGACCGGCCTCCGCACCGCCCTCGACCCGGGCAACGACATCATGGGCATCAACTACGGCTCGGCGGGCCTCTCCGGGCGCATCATGGCCAACCGCATCGGCCTGGGACCGGCCTGGGATTGCGTCGAGTGCAAGTACGAGGAGTTCTACCTGAGCGCCTGGGCCTCCGGCGAGCCGGCGATGATCGTCGATGTGCCGGCCAACGCCCTCGACGCCGGTGGCTACATCATCACCGGGCCGAAGGCGACCAAGGCGCTCTACCCGGACGATCCGTCGAATGTCTACCACTCCTACTTGAATGATCCGATTCGCTTCCGGGTCCTCCATGGCGGCACCCGGATGCAGCATGTCCACCATCAGCACGCTCATCCCTGGCTGCACAGCCCGAACAATCCGCGCTCCGGCTACATCGATAGCCAGGCCATGACCCACGGCGCAGCCTTCACCTTGAACATGGCCCACAAGGGCAGTGGCAGCCGCGCTCAGACCGTCGGTGACGCGATCTTTCATTGCCACATCTACCTCCACTTCGGGATGGGCATGTGGGGCTTGTGGCGGGTCCACGACGTGTTCGAAGAAGGGACCGAGCTGGACGCCGAGGGGCGCCCGGTTCCCGGCGCACGTGCCTTGCCCGACGGCGAGATCACCCGTGGCGTGCCGATTCCCGCCCTCGTTCCCCTGCCCACCCTGCCGATGGCGCCAGCGCCGGCCGCGGTGCGGCTGAGCGACGATGGGCGGCGGGTGGAGGTCATGGGTGAAGGCAATCCGGGCTTCCCATTCTTCGTGCCTGGGGTCGCCGGCCGGCGCCCCCCTCGACCGCCCCTCGACAGCGTGCACGATGGCGGCTTGCCGCGCCATGTGGCCGCCGTGGCGCCGGAGGATCTGGCACTGCATGCGGAGACTCGCTTCGATTTCAGCAAGACGCTGGAGCGCTTTGCCGCAACCGAGCTGCCGGAAGAGGGGACTGCCGTGGAGCGCGCTGCCATGGCGGCCCACGCCCGCCGCCAGCACCCGAGCTCGACACCCGGCGGCAAACCGGCGACTTTCTTGACCAACGGCCTGGCACCCGTCGCCGGTGCGCCGTTCGCCGACCCCTGCGCCATCGAGCCCGGGCAGCCCCTCGCCGACGCCGCCCGGCACTACCGCGCCTCGGCGTTGCAGCTCGACGTGGTCTTCAACAAGAAGGGCTGGCACTATCCGCAACAGCGGATCCTCACGCTGTGGGGCGACGCCCAAGCGACCCTGGAGGGCGAGAGAACACCCGAGCCACTGTTTTTTCGCGCCAACTCGGGCGAGTGCATCGAGCTCTGGCACACCAACCTGGTGCCGGGCGTGCGCGAGATGGACGACTTCCTGGTGCGGACGCCGACCGACATCCTCGGTCAGCACATCCACCTGGCCCAATTCGACGTTCTGGCTTCGGACGGCGCCGCCACCGGTTGGAACTACGAAGACGGTACCCTGAGCCCCGACGACGTTCGCGAGCGGATTGAAGCGATCAACGCGGACGGCGGCCTGCACGCCGTGGGCGGCACTCGCCGGATGCTCGAAGCGCAGCCGCATCCCTACTTCGGCCAGGGTCACGACGGCGCCTGGCTCGGCGCCCAGACCACCGTCCAGCGCTGGTACGCGGATCCCGTGCTCGACCATCTGGGCGAAGATCGCACCCTGCGCTCGGTCTTCACCCACGACCACTTCGGACCGACGACCCATCAACAGACCGGGCTGTTCGCCTCGCTCCTGATCGAGCCGGCGGGGTCGCAGTGGCGCGACCCCGAGAGCGGCGAGATGCTCGCCGGCCGCTGGGACGGTGGCCCGACCAGCTGGCGAGCCGACATTTTGACCCCGAATGCGAGCGACAGCTTCCGGGAGTTCGCCCTCACCTTCCAAGACCAGCAGCTCGCCTATCGGGCGGGGGGCTCGGGCCATCGTGATGTGCGTCGCGCCTTGCGTGCGCCGCTGCTGGAGAAAACGGGTGCGATCACCTGCTTCAACGGACTGCCCGCGCCCTGCCCGCAGGTGGCCAGCGACAACAGTACCGGCGTCGGCACCATCAACTATCGCAGTGAGCCCCTGCCTTTTCGCCTTGCCGGAGCGGATCCTGCGACCGAGGCTGGCGATCTCGCCCATGTCTTCCGTTCCATCCCCCGCGCCGATCCCGAGCTCAACATCCAGCCCGACCTCTATCCGCCGCTGACTGCCGGGGTCCTGGGAACGGACCCGTTCACCCCGCTCTTGCGCGCCTACGAGAACGATCGGGTCAAGATCCGCGCGATCTCCGCCAACGACGTGACCGTCGGGGCACTGGGTCTCGACGGTCTACGCTGGCGCTTCGAACCGGCGGATCCCAACTCCGGCTATCGTGCCGCCCAGGAGATGTCCACTTCCGAGGTCTTCACCCTCGATTTCGAGCTGCCAAAGGCGGCCGGCGGTGAGCAAACCTTCGCCGACTACCCCTACTTCATGAAGACGTCGACCAACGCCTTGGCGCATGGCATGTGGGGGCTTTTGCGAGCCTACAAGGGGCCACGGGACGATCTGCTACCGCTGCCGCAGAATCCCCAGGCCCAGGCCCCTGCCGAAGCCTTCGCCGGCTGCCCCGCAGGCGCTCCGGTACGGCGCTACGGCGTCACCGCGGTCGCCGCCTCCGCGGCGCTGCCCGAGGGACGCCTGATCTACAGCTCCCGGGACGGTCGCGAGATCGCCGATCCCCAGGGCCTGCTCTATGTCCGCAGCGGCGACCTCGATTCGAGCGGTCGGCTACGCTCCGGCGTGCCTGTCGAGCCGCTGATCCTTCGCGCCGCCGCCGGCGAGTGCATCGAGGTGCAACTGACCAACGCCTTGCCCCCCGGTGACGACCTCTTCAGGGCGGAGAACTTCGTCCAGGACATGCAAACCTGGGTCGAACGGATCTTCCGCCAGATTCCGATCTTCACCTCCCGCCAGGTCGGCCTCAAGCCACAGCTCCTGACCCACGACATCACCTCGGATCACGGCGCCAATGTCGGCGCCAACCCGGTGCAGACGCTGAGTCCGGGCGAAAGCCGAACCTTGCGTTGGTATGCCGGTTTGGTCGAAGCCGCCGAGGATGGCCGCTGGCAGGGCGCCCCGGTGGAGTTCGGATCCACTTTGTTGCTGCCTGCCGATCCTTCGGAGCAGCATACCCAGGGCCTCTTCGGAGCGCTCATCGTGGAGCCGGAAGGGGCCACGTGGGTGGAAGACGTCGATTCGCGGGCTTCGGCCACCGTCACCCAGCCGGACGGCTCAAACTTCCGCGAGTTCGTTCTCCTGCCACAACAGGAGGTCGAGGCGAACAACAGCGAGGGGCCGCTCGAAAAGTACGGCCGAGGGCTCAACTACCGCCTCGAGATGGACTACGAGCGCCTGGGCTACGAGTTCCTCGAGACCAATCCCAGAGATCTGGATTTGACCTGCCTGCTGTCCAATCAGCTGGTCGGCGACGACCCCCAGACCCCGGTCTTCAGCGCTCCGGTCGGTACGCCCGTCCGTTTTCGCCTCCTCAATCCAGGCAACATCCTCTCCGAGGTCCTCTCGTTCCAACTCTATGGCCATATCTGGCAAGAGCTACCCTACGTCGACGGCTCCCGGCGCCTGGGCCGGAATCCGTTGTCGGAATGGAAAGGTAGCGTTTGGGGGCTGGGCGCTCGCCGCCGGACCGATCTGCTGGTCGACAAGGCGGGCGGTGCGTTCGGCGTCACCGGCGACTACTTCTATCGCTTCTACCCCACGGTCAACGGCGAGCACAGCCTGTGGGGCCTGTTCCGCGTCGGTGCCGGTGCTGCCGAAGACGGCGACTTTCCCGATACCGTCACCGTGACTCGGGCGCGCCCGACGGACTCCGGTGAGCTCGAGATCGCAGGCCGCAACACCGTCGATCCCGACACCGGGACCTTCGCGTCCGAGGTCGCGCTTTACGTTGGCGGTGCCGCCGGCTGTGACACCGCGCAAGCCGGCGAGGACTCCGGTGCCTTGGGAATCGCCGAGGTGGACCCGCGCACCGGCCGCTGGAGCCTACTCGCCAAGGGCCTCGACGCGATGCCGGATGCGCTGTGCGCTCGTTCGACCCAAGGAGGCCTGGCGAGCCTGACTCTGCCGGTGGCGACCGATTGCTTACCGGCAGCGGCTGACCCAACACCCTGAGGTCCGGCTAGCGCGCCGGGATGGCGCCCCGGGGCAGGCGGAGTATCCGAAGCTCCGCGTCGTGGAACCCTGGCGTAAATCCAACCCCGAAACGGTGTTAGCCTGGATAATTCATGAGGCAGTAGACAAGAAAGGGGCAGATCCGGTTAAATCGTTTGGTAGTAACCAATTACCTAAACCCTAACCGAGGCTGCCCCAATGACAGATTGTAGCGCACAAACGACCCTTCCGTTCCATC
>JBCCGX010000669.1:0-5851 GCA_039029035.1 Acidobacteriota bacterium
CGCGGCCGGCAGGCCCTGTGTCGGTCCAGGGGCCGTGATCTGCCGGGTGACGACGGACGACCACGCCGAGAGTCGCACCTTCCAGTTGCCTTGAAAGACCTGGGGCGCCTCTCCCGTCCGTCCACGGACTCAGGCGTCCCAAGAGCGGACAGCTCTTGCGCCTAAGCTAGATCCCATCCAAGGGCGACCTGTGCCGGTCGCCCTTGTGGGCCTGCGCCGCAGCTCCGGAAACTCGCCGGACCACTCGCAGACCGCATAAACCTCGGTCAATAAGTGGCTTATCCGTCTCGATTATCCCCCACGCTCAGACACGCTCGCTGCGTGCTTGCTCCACAAGGATGACCTCGCGAGCACAAGTCAGTGGTCTTTCCGGACGCGATCTGGGCGACTCGGTCTCGAGAGCTGGAGCTGGTACGGGCCTTGCTGAGAAGGCCAGCAAGGAGATCCTCATGCCCGACCTGATTCGAGACATCCGCTACGCCGTCCGCTCTCTGCTCCGCGCCCCGGGATTCACCGTCGTCGCGGTGTTGACCCTGGCTTTGGGTATCGGCGCCAACACGGCCATCTTCAGCGTCTTCAACGGGGTCCTTCTACGGCCCCTCGATTACCCGCAGTCCGATCACTTGGTGGCAGTGTTCGACGGTTACCGCTCGCCCACATCGCCGGCAAACTTTCTCGATCTGCGGGAGCAGAGCGAGCGGGTGGAGCAGTGGACCGCGGCGCACCCCTGGTCACCGGTGCTGCGCGGTGAGGAGCGACCGGAGCAGCTGCAGGCGCTCAAGGCGACGCCGAGCCTGTTCGATCTGCTCGGCGTCGACGCGGCGCTCGGGCGCACGTTTCGGCCCTCGGTCGACGCGGCGAACGAGCAAGTGGCGGTCCTCGGGCACGCCTTGTGGCAGCGGCGGTTCGGTAGCGATCCGGAGATCGTCGGCCGTGCTCTGTCCCTCGACGGCGCGGATTATGTGGTGATCGGCGTCATGCCGGCGGGTTTCGAGTTTCCGCCGTTCTGGGCTACCGGGGCCGAGCTTTGGGTGCCGCTGGTTTTCACGCCGGAGCAGCAGGAAGACCGGCAAGCGGGGTTTCTACGCCTCTTCGGTCGGTTGGTACCGGGGGCCGATCTGCACGCTGCACGATCCGAGATCAAGAGCCTGGCGGGGCGCCTGGCCAGTGCCTACCCGGAAGTCAACGAGGGCTTGGAGCTGACCGTCGAAGCCTTGATGGAGCCGGTGGTCGGCGGGGTGCGCAGCGCTCTGGGGGTTCTCCTCGGTACGGTCGGCTTCGTGCTGCTGATTGCCTGCGCCAATGTGGCCAACCTCTTCATGGTGCGAGCCTCAGCGCGCCGCGGTGAGATCGCCATCCGCTCCGCCCTGGGCGCCGGCCGCGCCAACGTTCTGCGGCAGCTGCTAACCGAGAGCCTGGTGCTGGCGCTGGTGGCCGGCGGACTGGGACTGTTGCTCGGTCTGTGGGGCTTGGAAGCCCTGGTGGCGCTGGCACCGGAGAACGTACCGCGTCTGGCTGAGATCTCTTTCGATGGACGCGTCTTTGCCTTCTCCTTGATGATCGCGCTCCTGACCGGCGGCTTGTTCGGTCTCTTCCCGGCCCTCTCCGTTCTGCGCTCTGACCTGCGCGACGCCTTGCGGGAGGGCAGCCGTCAAGTGGCTGAGCGTCGCGGCGGCGGTGCGCGGCGAGCCCTGGTGGTGGCGGAGATCTCACTCTCCCTGATCCTCCTGGTCGGCGCCGCCTTGATGTTGCAAAGCCTGGCACGGCTGTGGACTCTCGATCCGGGTTTTCGTACGGCCAACGTTTTGACGATGGATCTTTCCCTGGCTGGCTCGGAGCACGAGCCGGCCGAGCGCCAGGGGCCGTTCTTCGACCAGCTGGTGGCGGAGGTCGGCGCGCTGCCGGGGGTGACCGGTGTGGGGCTGATCAATCACCTGCCGATCGGGGGCGATATCTGGCGCCTTCCCTTCCAGATCGAAGGGCGCCCTGCCCCCTCGCCCAGCGAATCGCCGCGGGCTACAGTGCGAACGATCTCGCCAACTCTGCTAGCGACGATGGATATTCCCGTCTTGACCGGTCGCGGTTTCGATCAGCGTGACCGCGCCGACTCGCAACCGGTCGTCCTGGTCTCCCAATCGTTGGCCGAGCGCTACTGGGGCCAAGAGCCGGTGGTGGGGCAGCGTATTCGCTCGGGTGGAGACGAGGCCGAGTGGTTGACCATTGTGGGCGTGGTCGGCGATGTGCGCCAGTGGGAGCTCAGCGAGGACATCACCCCCGGCCTCTATCGTCCCTACAGCCAAAACCCCTTTGCCTGGTTCACCCAGACGAGCCTGGTGATGCAGACCGCGGCGGAGCCGGCGGCGCTGGTCAGCACGGTGGCGAACCGTATCTGGGAGCTCGAGCCCAATGTGCCCATCGCCCAGATTCGCACGATGAACGAGATCCTCGCAGGGGCGGTCTGGCGACAGCGCTTCAATGCTTCGTTGCTGGCTCTCTTCGCCGGCCTGGCCCTGGTACTGGCGGCGGTTGGAATCTACGGCGTGATGAGCTTTTCGGTCCTCCGTCGGCGATCGGAGATCGGAGTCCGTATGGCTCTTGGTGCCGGCCGCCGACAGATCCTACAGTGGGTCGTCGGCCAGGGTTTGTGGATCACCGCCTGCGGCCTGGTCGTCGGCCTGCTCGGTGCCGCCGCCCTCTCGCGCTTCCTCGGCAGCCTGCTGTTCGAGGTGCCGGTCACCGATCCGCGCACCTTCGTTGCCGTCTCGGTCTTGCTGGCCTTCGTCGCCCTGGTCGCCTGTTATCTCCCCGCTCGACGCGCCAGCCGGCTCGACCCTCTGTCCAGCCTGCGTAGCGAGTAGATCGGGGCGTCGACTCAGGGCGAGATTTCTTTGGCGAAAGCGACTTTGCCGCCAGCGATCCGGAAGATGAAGACAGCCTTGAGCGGGTCGCCGGTGCCTTGGAACGACACCTTGCCGCTGACGCCTCGGTAATCCGTTAGGCTGGCGAGCTGGTCGCGGATGAGCTGGCTGTCAACGCTGCCAGCATTTTCGATCGCGCGGAAGACCAGACCGAGAGCGTCGTAGACCACACCCGAGACGCTGCGCGGCGGATGGTCGAAAGCCTGGCGGTAGGCGTGAGTGAATGCGTCTGCGGCGGCGGAGGTCAGCCCGGTC
The DNA here is from genome assembly GCA_039029035.1 of Acidobacteriota bacterium. Lineage (GTDB taxonomy): Bacteria > Acidobacteriota > Thermoanaerobaculia > Multivoradales > J023 > JAAELT01. The sequence goes on from JBCCGX010000669.1 coordinate 3,174, forward strand.
GTGCCGAGAAGCCAGTCATCGGTGAAGTAGGATCCCTCGAACTCGGCTTGGTCGGGATAGAGATCGCCGTCCCAGGCGTCACTGCCCAGGAATGTCGCCTCGATCCCGAGCTGGCGCGCCTGGCTGACTTGCAGGGGCACCTCGTCGGGATGATTGGGCAGCAAGAGGACATCGGGTTGCGCTGCGCCGATGCGGCTCAGTTGGGAGCGGTAGTCCTGCTCCCCCGTGACGAAGGCCTCGAAAGCCACGGTTCGGCCGCCGAGCTGCTCGAAGGTCTGCCGGAAGATTTCCGCCACCCCACGGTTGTGGGCGCCGGCGATGTCATACAGCACCGCCGCAGTCTGGGCGTCGAGATCCGCCCGCGCGAAGCGCGCCAGAGCTCTGCCTTGCTGATCGTCGAGGAACGTCGCCCGAAACACGTAGTGCCGGCCGACCGTCAGCTCTGCGGTGGTGGCGGTCGGGCTGATCAAGGGCACTCGTTGCTGCTCCGCGACGCTGGCCGTGGCGATGGCGGTGCGGCTGAGGATCGGACCGACGATCGCGGCGACCTCCGTCTGGTTGATCAACTTGCGCGCCGCTTGCACCGCGGGATCGGGACGTCCTTGGCTGTCTTCGAACTGCAGCACGATCCGAGTCGGCCGGCCGGCGATCAGCAAGCCACCTTGGTGATTGGCCCGCTCGGCGGCGAGCAAGGCGCCTTGCCGGGCCGGTCGTCCGAGGCTCTCGGACAGCGGACCGCTGAGCGGTGCGATGACGCCGATCCGGACCGCGGCGGTATCGTCTGGTGGAGAGCTACAACCAGGCGATAGCACGAAGAGCAGGCTGAGCAGGAGCCCATGGGTTCGGCGCCGGATGTCGGGGGGCATCACCCCCATTGTATCGATTCGGATTCGGCGCCCTGGACTGAATGGATCCGCCTGACAGACGGAGGTCGCTCGGGCTTGATACCCCTCTGCGAATCCGTCGGGTGTCCGAGCGCCTCTTGGACCGATTGTGAGCGCTTTCCTGTCCCACGGTCGTCCTGGTGTGCGTTGACCATATGGTGGGACGAATTGTCCCTCCAATGTGGTGCGTCACCGCACGGAAGGTCGTCGAAGGGGGTAAGATAAATTCACACATTTCCACCCGGCAGGGACGCCTGCCTCGATCGACGGAGAGAACCAGATGAGCAATCGGTCTTGCGAGCTGCGCAGCTCGGCATCGCGTGTTGTGGTCTGCACCCTACTCTTGGCGTCTTGCTGGCTGCTGGCCGGGCCGGCCTTGGCCGCCGGAGGAGACAGTGGCGTCTCGAACGTCTACGTCAGCGAGCCGGTCGTACCCCACGTCCTCAATGTCGACCTACGAGACCTGCCACGGGCTCCGGCCTGGAAGCCGGGTGATCCGATCAAGGTCGTCGAAGAGCGCCTGACGAACGACTTCGGTATCGATCCGAATCTGGAATGGGTCGACCCAGTGCGCCAAGGTAGCACCGACGGTGGCGGCTTCTCGTCGTCGCTCGAGGTCAACTTCGAAGGCATTCCGTTCTCCGGCGCCTTCCCGCCCGATGTGGTCGGCGATGTCGGCCCCGATCACTACATCCAGGCGGTGAACGCGTCCCTCTTCGCGATCTGGGACAAGGACGGCAACCAACTGGTCGGGACGACGGCGTTGAACTCGCTGTGGACCGGCGACCCGGGCTCGCCCTGCACCGACGGTGACGGCGACCCGATCGTCCAGTACGACATCCTCGCCGATCGCTGGTACCTGAGCCAGTTCGACCTCACCGGCAACACCTTCTGCTTCTTCATCTCCCAGGGACCCGATCCGGTCACCGATGGCTGGTTCGTCTACGAGTTCTCCTCGCCGCAGTTCCCTGACTATCCCCAGTACGGCGTCTGGCCGGATGCCTACTACGTGTCGTCGTTCGAGAGCCCGTCCCTCGGTATCTATGCTTTCGATCGCGCAGCGATGCTTGCTGGAGCGCCGTCGAGCTTCGTCCGCTTCACCATTCCGCAGCTCAACGGTACGGCGTCGCGTGTGACCCGTATTCTGCCGGCCGACGTCGAGGGGGATCCGCCGCCGGCTGGCGCACCCAACTACTTCGTGCGCACAGTCGACGACACCCAGGACAACAGCGATCCGACGGATCGGCTGGAAGTCTGGGAGTTCGATGTCGACTTCGTGACGCCGGGGAACTCGACCTTCAACAAGACGCTCGATCTGATCCCCGAGCCCTTCACCCTGCTCCCCTGCAGCCCCGGAACCCGCGATTGCGTTCCCCAGCCCGGCACATCGCTCTTGCTCGATGCGCTGTTCAACCGCGCGATGCGCAACCTGCAGTACCGCAACTTCGGCACGTACGAGACCATGGTCGTCACCCAGGTGGTGGACGCCGGGGGCGGTCAGGCAGGTAAGCGCTGGTACGAGCTGCGCAAGGAAGGTGCTGGCGATTGGTCGATCTTTCAGCAAGGCACCTACGCTCCGGACGCCGAGGGGCGTTTCATGGGCTCGATCGCCATGGATGCGGGCGGCAACATCGCCCTGGGCTACAGTGTCAGCTCGTCGACGGTCTTTCCCGGCCTCCGGGCGACGGCGCGCCGCCCGGGCGATGCCGCTGGCACGATGACTATGACCGAGCTGTCGATCCGTGAGGGCGCGGGCATCCAGACAGCGACCCAGCGCTGGGGCGACTACAGCGC
>JBCCGX010000670.1:0-5851 GCA_039029035.1 Acidobacteriota bacterium
GCACCCAGCGCGGGCCGACGCGACAGATGCACCTCCAAGCCCTGGAGCGAGGCCTGGACATGGCCATACTCGGCCTCGGGCAACGCAACGCCGGCCAGCACTTCGGACGACCGAGGCCCAACCAGGGTCAAGGCAACAAGATCAGGCCGGGTCGCGATCTCCACCCGGTCGACGATGATGTACTTCTGCAGGTGCTCCATGACCGCCTGCGAAGTGCCTGGCGACAGCTCGATCCCCAACCGATCGTCGAGCGCCGACACCACCAGATCCGCCAAGACGCGGCCCTTGACGTTGGTCACGAAGCCATAGGTTCCCTCACCGGCCTGCAAGCTCTTCACATCACAGGTCACCAGTCCGTTGAGAAAACGTTCGCGATCTTCCCCCTGCATCTCGATCCGTTCCAGCCACGGCGAATCGACCACGCCGCAGCCGCCTTGCAGAGCCGCAAACTCCGCCTGCTCGGCGCCGTAGGTCTCTGGCGATGCAACGCCACGGTACCTCCCGAAAGACGCGCCTAGGCGACGATGGGCGTCCGCCAAGGCGCCGACCGGTTCCGGCGTGGCTTCTACCGCGGTGCTTTCTTCGGCCGAAGTCGCTTCGATCTCGGGTGAGTTGCTCATCCTGCAAGTCTACCTCGGCAGGTTAAGATCGATCGCATGAGCAACCAACAGAATTTCGTCATCGACAGCGAGCCGGTGCTCGGTGCCAAGAGCCCCAAGCTGTACGGCATTGCCGAGTGGCCCGATACGCCGGCTTGCGGACCGAATTGCTGGCCCACCGTGGTCATCTGCCACGGTTTCAAGGGCTTCATGGAATGGGGTTTTTTCCCGCCTCTGGCCGAACTGCTGGTGGAACGGGGCTTGACCGTGATCCGCTTCAACTACTCCGGCAGTGGCATGCAGCCCGGCGACGAGTTGGTGACCGACCCCGACGCCTTCCGCACCAACACCTTCAGCTTGGAGCTGATCGAGACCCTGCGGATTCTGCAAGCGGCCGGCACCGAGATCGCGCCCGACCGGGTCGATCCGGATCGCATGGCCCTCGTCGGCCACAGCCGCGGCGGTGGCGCGGCCCTGCTGGCGGCAGCCCATCCCGATTGGCGGGATCGCCTGCGAGCGTTGGTGACCTGGGCTGGCGTCGGTACTTTCGAACGTTTCGGTGACGACGACGCCAAAGAACGCTGGCGGCAAGCCGGGGCTCTACCGCTCAAGAACGCCCGGACCGGCCAGGACCTGGAGCTCGGTGTCGAGCTCCTGGCCGATCTCGAGCAACGCGCCGCGGAGCTCGATCTCGAAGCGGCCGCGGCCAGACGCAAGGCACCGTGGCTCATTGTCCACGGTGCGGGCGACGAGACAGTGCCTGCCGCCGAAGCGCAGAGTCTGGAACGCGCCGCCGCCGAACTCAAAGAGCTGATGATCCTAGAAGGCGCCAATCACACCTTCGGTGCCCAGCACCCCTTCGCCGGACCGACCCGCGAGCTCATCGCCACGATGAACGCGACCCAGACTTGGCTGCGACGCCACCTCTGCGCCTAGTAGCTAGCTAGCGAAGCTCAGTCGTCGAGCACGAAGGTCACTTTGAGATTGACCCGAAACTCGGTGACCTTGCCCTTTTTGACCACCACGCTCTGATCCTGCACCCAGGCGCCAGTCACGCCCTTGAGGGTCTTGCTGGCCTGGGCGACACCGGCTTTGACGGCGTCGTCGAAGCCCTTCTTGGAACTGGCGATGATCTCGATAACTTTGGCTACGGCCATGGGAGGCCTCCTTTCAAAAAACGTTGAGAATTGACGTGCGATGGGAGAAAAAGCAACTTCGGTGCCACGCTCTCCGGCCATAGCAAACGCCGAAACAACAGCCTCATGGCCTCGAGATCGGCCAGCCGACCCAAATTGCAAGCCGGGAAATTACTCCTGGCACGGAGAAACTCCCATCACCCGAAGGGATACGCTATCGAGTATAGATCAGCTTAGCGCCCCAAGATCTCCGCAAAGCGGAGATCTTGGTCCATTCCCACCGTGCCCACCGTGCTCTAGCAGCCCGTTGCTATTCGCAACAAGCTCCTAGCGCCCCAAGATCTCCGTGCTAGGAGCCCGTTGCTATTCGCAACAGGCTCCTAGCCGACGAAGAGCTCGAACTGTCGTGAGGCCTGCTCGAGATTGGCAAAGACCCAATCGGCGCCCGCTTCCTCGAGACGGGCAGCTTCGGTGAAGCCCGTGGCCACACCGAGAGACCGCACACCGGCCGATTGAGCGCAATCGATATCGAGCTCCGTGTCGCCAACGATCAACGTGCGGTGGGGCTCGAACGATTGACCGCAGACTTCGAACGCGCGCTCGAGAGCCACCGGCACCAGATCCCGTCGGTTGACGCCATCGTCGCCGAAAGCGCCGATCGAAAAGTAGCGATTGAGATCGAAACGACCGAGCTTGATCTCGGCGCCACCGCGCCAGTTGCCGGTCAGGAGGCCGACCATCACATCGTCACGCGCCGAGAGCTTGTCCAGCAGCTCCCGCACCCCCGGTAGCAGCCGCATACCCTCCCGCTTGAGACCCCGCTCCAGGTTCTCGAGATAGATCCGGCGCATCGTCGCCAGCTTGGGCAGGATCTCGTCATCGCCCCGCCCGGTGGCGCGCACCAGGTCGATGACGATCCGCGGGTCGGTCTTACCGCCGAAGGTGTACCCCTCGAGCTCGCCGTAGCTGCCGAAGACTTCCACCAAAGCTTCGACAAAGAAGGTACCGACCTGCCGGCCGCACCGCAGGAGAGTCCCATCGATGTCGAAAAGGATGAGATGGGTCATCGCCATCGCGGTGGCTTCTTGGTCTCGAGGAAGGTCGCGATGCCATGCTTGCAGTCGTCGGTCGCGCGGGACGCGGCGTTGACCGCCGCGGCGTGCGCGAGCGCCTCGTCGAGCTCCAGGCCGAGGGCATCGAGCAGCAGCCGCTTGGTGCGCGCGATCGACTCCGAGCTAGCCCGGGTCAAGATCCCGGACACCAGCTCGCTCGCTGCGTCGTGCAACGCCGCCTCGGGGACCACCCGATTGATCAATCCGATCTCCAGGGCGTGCGGTGCGTCGATGAATTGCGGATCGAGCAGCAACTCGCGTAGATCTCGTCCTTTGACCCGTAGAGGCAGGAACGTGGCCACCAGGGCCGCCACGAAACCGATCCGCACCTCGCTGTACATGAAGCGCGCCGTCTCGGTCGCCACGACGTAGTCGTGCGCGGTCGCCAGGCCGCAGCCACCGGCGACGCAGGAGCCGTGGACCAGCGCGACGGTCAGAGCTTCCTGATGCAGGATGGCCGCGAAGAGACCCCGCAGCGCTTCCGAATCACGCCGATTTTCTTCCGGGCCGGCATCTTTCAGGCTCTTCAGGTGATCGAGATCGGCCCCGGCGGAGAAGTGCTTGCCGGCGCCCGACAGAAGCACCGCGCGGATACCGGCGGCACGTAGCGGTCGTCCGTAGAGCTCGCTGAGGTCCGCGATCATGTGCGGCGACAGGGCGTTGGCCTTGCGCGGGTTCTGCAGCGTCACCCAGAGTAGGTCGTCCTGACGGCGAACGTCAAGGGTCTCGAAGGATCGATCGAAGGCTTCCGGCATGATTCAGGGACTCTTTGGCGGGGCGATTCGTTATCCTATCTCAGCTTCGACCGACCGAGATCCGGCAGAGGGATTCATCAACCAGCCCGTCTGTTCCAGGGCGCATATAGGATCGCTGGAATGAAATCGCAAGACGGCAAGAACGAGACCGACTCGACGAACCCGCCAGCTCCCGAAGTCAAGATCTGTGACGTGACGCTGCGCGACGGCATGCAGGTCCTGAACCGCAATGCCCTGATCCCCCTGCGCATGCGCCTGCGCCTGGCAGAGACCCTGCAGCGCGCTCACCTGCCGTACATCGAGGCTGGCTCCTTCGTGAATCCACGCATCGTCTCGGCCATGCAGGACACGCCGGAGCTCTTCGCCAACCTGCAGCCTCGAGCCGGCCAGCAGCTGGCGGCCCTGGTGCCCAAGCTGAAGTACTACGAGCAGCTGCGCGAGACGCCGCATGTGGATACCGTGGCGCTCTTCATCTCGGCGTCCGAGAGCTACTCGCTCGCCAACACTCGCATGACCCGCCTCGACGCGGTGCGCAACGCCCGCGAGGTCGCCGCCGCCGCGCGGCAGGATGGCTACCGGGTTCGCGCCTACCTCTCCTACGCTTTCCGCGAGATGATCACGACACCGGGTAAGATGCCCAAGGAGATCGTCGAAGAGCTCTGTAGCGAGCTACTGGAGATGGGCTGCGAGACCGTTGCTCTGTCGGATACCGACGGCCGCTCGACGCCCCAGGATGTCGAGCGCATCATCCACCATGTCGAACGCACCGTCGGGCTCGACCATATGGGAGTGCACCTGCACGATCTGCATGGTCTGGGGTTGGTGAACTCCCTGGTCGCCTATCGACTGGGCATTCGCGTCTTCGATTGCTCGATCGGCGGCCTCGGCGGCAACAAAATCGTCGAGAACTCGGTCGGCAACGTCGCGACCGAAGAGCTGGTCAACATGTTTCGTGGCATGGGGGTGGAGACCGGGATCGATTTTCGCTTCCTGCTGCGGGCAGGACGCATCGTGGTCGACATGGCGCGCTACGTCGGCGACCCGGCACCGCCGAGTCGCATCCTCGCCGATCGCCTCAGCGTCGAAGAGATCCAACGCCGGACCGAGATGGTTTAGTCCACTTCCTCGATATCCGCCGTCCAGCGAATCTCCACCGCACTCTTCAGAGTGGCGGCGGTCGGACACTTCTCCTGGTGCCGAGACAGGGCGCGCTCGACCACCTCTCGGGTGCCTTGCGGGATCCGCAGGTGGTAGTCGATCTCGACCCGGGTGAGCACCGGCATGCGGTCTCGGATCTCGTTGATGCCCCGTACCTCGGCACGGATGTTCTCAGGTGCTAGAACCACGCGACGCACTTCCAGTGCGCCATTCAAGGTCCCGAGCATTCAACCACCGGCGGCGGCCGCCATGTAGTCGACGGGCAGAGGTAGATCGGGCTGATCGTCGAGCTTGTAGTGCGCCTTGATCGCGCCGTGGACGCCGAACTCCACCGTCGTACCGGCTTCCAGCTGAGCCCGGCGATGGACACCCTCGACTTTCTCGACCGTGGAACGGCTGACGTAGAACGGATCACTCATCCTCGGAGCTCCTGTGGGAGTTAGTTTCCGCCCATCCTATCGACTCCGCCAGGTGTCCGACGACGGACCTCCTCTCAATCGGCTGCGTGACGATCTCTTTCCTGCTGCAGCAGGCGCTCCTTCCGTTCCCGTCCCCAACGGTAGCCACCGAGGGCCCCGTTGGCCCGGATCACGCGGTGGCAGGGGATCGCCAAGGCCGTGCGATTGGCGGCACAGGCGCCGGCAACGGCCCGCACCGCTTCGGGCTTGCCGATCGCCTCGGCGACCTGGGCGTAGGACCGAGTCTCGCCGTAGGGAATCGTTCTCAAGTAACGCCAAACCTTGGCTTGAAACGCCGTCGCCCGCACATCGAGCGGTAGGTCCAGGTGCGGCTCGCTGCCCGCCAAGTGGCGCCTGAGGGCGTCCATCCAGCCGGTGAGCAGCTCTGAGTTGGCACTCGAAGAGGCCTCGATCTCAGCCCGCGGGTACTCCCGCTTCAGCCGCTCGAGCAACTCGCGATCGGAATCGCCAAACTGAATAGAGCACAGCCCCCGATCCGTCGCCGCGACGAGCATGCGGCCAATCGAGGTCTTGGCACAAACAGAGGTCTCGGTACAGACATAAGAGACGGCGAGGCCAGCCCCGCCGGCGCGATACTCCTTCGGCGTCATGCCCAGGCGACTGCCGGTCTGC
>JBCCGX010000671.1:0-5827 GCA_039029035.1 Acidobacteriota bacterium
ATCACCGGTGGACGGTGGACACCGCCGAGGACGCGAGCTTCGCCCGCGTCGTCTATGAGCAGCTAAGCGACGACGACTTCGGGTGGCGGGATGTTCTGGCATTGGTCGAGCGCCATCCCGAGCTCGCCGACATCAATCAGCACATCCGCCAGAAACCCCTCGAAGATGGCTGATACGCAGCCCCTTCTCATCCGTGCCGACGCAGGACCTGACATCGGAGCCGGCCACCTCATGCGCTGCCTGGCACTAGCCCAGGCCTGGCGCGACCGCGGTGGCATGGTCGCTGTGCGGACAACGACCAACGATGCCTTTCTCCTCGCCCGCCTGGAAGAGGAAGCCATCGAGATCCATCCGGTCACCGAGCGGCCGGGTAGCCGCAAAGATGCCGAGGCCACCCGCGAGCTCGCGGCCACGATCGGGGCCACCTGGCTCGCCATCGACGGCTATCGCTTCGGGGCAACGTTCCAAGATCATCTGGTCGATGCAGAGCACAAGGTCCTGTGGATCGATGACCACGGACACGCGGCCCCTTACCGAGCCGATGTCGTCCTCAACCCAAACTTGCACGCCACAACTGACCTCTATCAGGACCGGGAGCCAAAGACCCGGCTTCTTCTGGGCTCCCGTTACCTGCTTTTCCGGCAGCAGTTTCGCCAGTGGAGCGAGCGCCCACGCGAAACGCCGGACTTTGCCTCGCGGGTCCTCGTCATGGCGGGTGGCGTTGGCTCCCACGGCCTCGGGGGCCGAATCCTCGAAGCGCTCCATGCAGTGGACGACGAGCGGATCAAGATTCACAGCCTGGCCAGCGATCCGGACGAAGCCATCTCGCGCCTCGTCAAGGCGGATCCCCGAATCGACGCGCAGCCGCAGGTCACCGACGTACCTCGCTGGATGGCCACATCCCACCTGGCGATCTCCGCAGCGGGTAGCACCGCCTGGGAGCTCGCTTTCATGGGCCTGCCTGCTCTGCTGGTGAGCGTGGCCGAGAATCAGCGCCCGGTGGCCGCAGAGCTCGCTCGTCGAGGTGCTGCGCTGGATCTCGGTTGGCACGAGGCGCTGGATCACCAAGTGCTCACCCAACAGGTGACCGAGCTCCTGGCTGACCGCTCGGCCCGCAAGACGATGGTCGAACGGGCGCGGGCTCTCGTCGATGGCGACGGAGTCGACCGAGTCGTGGCCTGCTTGTTGACCGAGCCCCTGTGGCTACGACCGGTTCGTCGATCGGATCGGCGGCTTTTATGGGAATGGGCCAACGATGCCGCCGTCCGCCAGGCCTCTCTGTCCTCCGAACCGATCCCATGGCAAGACCACTTGGGTTGGTTCGAGCGGCAGATGAGCGACGGCGCCGGACCGTTCTGGATTGCGATGGACCAGGACGAAAAACCGATCGGTCAGGTTCGATTCGACATTGCACCGCCCAGAGAGGCCGAAATTCACATCTCGATCGCCAACGGTCATCGGCACCGGGGCCACGGGCCATATCTCTTGCAAAGGGCCGCCGAGCATCTCTTCGGCACTCGCGGCGTCCGGCGGATCCACGCGCACATCAAGCCCGACAATCTGGCTTCCGCGAGGGCTTTTCAGCGTGCCGGCTACCAACCGCAGAATGACGAGGTGGTCAAAGGCCAGGTGGTGAAGCACTACGTCCTGGAGAAACCTGCATGAGCGGCTTCATCCGTATCGCCGACCGCCGCATTGGCCCCGGCGAGCCGGTCTACATCGTCGCCGAGATGTCGGCCAATCACCACCAGAGCTTTGATCGGGCGGTCGAGCTCCTGCATGCCGCCCACGGTGCCGGGGTCGATGCGGTCAAGCTCCAGACCTACACCGCGGAAACCCTCACCCTCGACTCGGATCGCGAAGAGTTTCGGGTGGGTGGCGGCACGTTATGGGACGGTCGCACTTTGTTCGATCTCTACGGTGAGGCCTTCACGCCCTGGGACTGGCAACCCAAGCTCAAGGCCATCGCGGATCGCCTGGGCGTCCATCTCTTCTCCACCCCCTTCGATCCGACGGCGGTCGACTTTCTCGAAGCCATGGACGTCCCGGTCCACAAGATCGCCTCGTTCGAGCTGGTCGACCTGCCGCTGATTCGAAGAGTCGCAGCCACCGGCAAACCGATCATCATGTCGACAGGCATGGCCACCTTGGCCGAGATCGAAGATGCGGTGCGAGCGGTCAACGAGGTGGCGGGCGCCGGTCATCTGGCGCTGCTCAAATGTACCAGCGCCTACCCGGCGCCACCCGAGACCATGGATCTGGCGACCATTCCTCACTTGAGCCAGACCTTCGACCTCCCGACCGGCCTCTCGGACCACACCCTCGGTATCGCCGTGCCGGTGGCGGCGACCGCTCTCGGCGCCTCGATCATCGAGAAGCACTTCACCCTGTCGCGCGACGAGCCCGGTCCCGATAGCGCCTTTTCTCTCGAGCCCGACGAGCTCCGCCAGATGGTCGCGTCGGTCCGTATGGCCGAGAAGGCGATCGGCCGAGTGCGCTACTCGCCCAGCGAAGGCGAGGCATCGAGTCGCGCTTTCCGCCGCTCGCTCTTCGTCGTCGAGGACGTGCAGGCGGGCGAAATTCTGACCGAAGCCAAGGTGCGCTCGATTCGCCCCGGCCACGGGCTCCTCCCCAAGTATTTACCGGAGGTGCTGGGACGGCGGGCGACAGGCGACATCTCGCGCGGCACACCACTCGCCTGGCACCATGTGGCGCCAAGCTCTGCGGTGCCGAGTACCGACAAGGCGGCGACCTTTGAATGAGTCCATCGATCCGACGATGTCCCGACCTGCGATCACCGCCCCCGACGGCTCTGCCTGGGCCGAGCTGCCGGTCACCCAAATCCGCCCGCCTTCCGGCTGGGCTTCGCTCAAGCTGGGTGAGCTGTGGGAATACCGTGAGCTGCTCTTTTTCCTCACTTGGCGCGACATCAAGGTGCGCTACAAGCAGACCGCTCTCGGCGCTGCCTGGGCCATCCTGCAACCCTTCCTCACCATGCTCGTCTTCACTATCTTCTTCGGCCGGCTGGCCAAGATCCCCTCCGACGACGTGCCGTATCCGATCTTTGCCTACACCGCCCTCTTGCCATGGCAGCTCTTCGCCTACTCGTTGAGCCAGGCCGGCAACAGCATGGTGGCGAGCCAACAGTTGATCAAGAAGATCTTCTTCCCACGGTTAGTGATCCCCATCTCGGCGGTTCTCGGCGGGCTGGTCGACTTCTGTCTCGCCTTCGTCGTCATGATGGGCATGATGGTCTACTACGGCATCACGCCGACTTGGGGGATCGTTTACCTGCCCTTCTTCCTGCTCCTCGCGCTGGCCACCGCGCTGGCGGTCGGACTCTGGCTCTCGGCTCTCAACGTCAAATATCGCGACGTGCGCTACACCCTGCCCTTCCTGACCCAGTTCTGGCTCTTCATCACGCCGATCGCCTACCCGAGCAGCCTGGTCCCTGAGAAGTGGCGCCTGCTCTACGGCCTCAATCCGATGGCCGGGGTGGTGGAGGGTTTTCGCTGGGCTCTGCTCGGCAAGTCCGGTGGCATGGGTCCGATGGTCCTGGTGTCCGCTGTCGCCGTCGCCGCGTTGCTTTTCGGCGGCCTGGTCTACTTCAAACGCATGGAGCGCGAGTTCGCCGATGTCGTCTGAGGCCCGTGCCCTCGCGGTCCGAGACTTAGGCAAGCGGTATCGCCTGGGCTCGGTGGAGAGCTACCAATCGCTGCGCGACAGTGTCGTGCGGATGGCCAAGACACCGTGGCGGATCCTCTCCGGATCCGCCCGGGGCCAAGAGAAGCCGACCTTCTGGGCTCTGCAAGATATCTCCTTCGATGTCGATCACGGCGAGGTCCTGGGCATCATCGGCCACAACGGTGCCGGCAAAAGCACCCTGCTGAAGATCCTTTCCCGCATCACCGAGCCGACCCGTGGGCGTGCCGAGATTCGAGGCCGAGTCGGCTCTCTGTTGGAAGTCGGCACGGGCTTCCACCCCGAGCTCACCGGCCGCGAGAACATCTATCTGAACGGCGCTATCTTGGGCATGCGGAAGGTCGAGATCGACCGTAAGTTCGACGAGATTGTCGCCTTCGCTGAGATCGAGGCTTTTCTCGACACCGCAGTCAAGCACTTCTCGAGCGGCATGTACACACGACTCGCCTTTGCTGTCGCGGCGCATCTCGATCCCGAAATTCTCTTAGTCGACGAAGTCCTGGCGGTCGGCGACCTGGCCTTCCAGAACAAGTGTTTGAAGAAGATGAAGGACGTCTCGAGGACCGGACGCACGGTGCTCTTGGTGAGCCACAACATGGGCGCCATCCACCGACTGTGCTCACGCTGCCTCTTGTTGGACCAGGGCCACCTGGCCATGGATGGCCCGACCGAAGAGGTGGTTCGAGCCTATGTCGCGCGGGGCGTCACGGACTCGGCCATCGTCAGCCTACCGCCCGATCCCGAAAAGCCCATCCATCTGCGCCGAGCTTTCACCGCCGCAACGGATGGAGCGCATCGACGCGACTTCCGTTTCGACGAATCGCCTAGCGTGGTGGTCGAGTTCGAGGTCAATCGAGAGATCAGTGGCTGCACCGTTTGGGCAGGTATCCGGACCGTCGAGCAGATCTGGGTCCTCGGGACGTCCGATGCCGACGCCGACAGGTCGCGACTCGAATCCCGCAGCCCGGGGTACTATCGAGCCACCCTGGAGCTGCCGGCCCGTTGGCTCAACGCCGGCATGTACGAGGTCGTGGTCGGCATCAATCGCAACGCCCCGGCCGAGAGCTTCGACCGTGTCGAGTTGGGCACGTTCAACGTCCTCGATGTCGAGACCCCGGCCCGCATCAGCTCCGGCCAGTCGCGCCCCGGCATTCTGCAACCCTTCCTCGACTGGCAACTCGACCGCACGGACAAACCGAACTAGCGCTCGATTACCCATGGGGTTCTTATCCTGGATCGTCGATCGAATCGTCTGGTATTTCGGAGGGCTCTTGCTCGTCGTTGGGCAGAGTCCTCGCTGTCGGCATCGGCTCGGCCAGATCGATCATCTGCTCCGCCGAGCAGGTCATGAGAATCAACTAGCCGATGCCCGAGCCAAGTATGACCTCCAGCCCTCGGTGCAATTTTCATTCGGCACTCGCCTCTATGGCAATGGGACGATCCGCATCGGAGAAGATAGCTACCTGGGGCGCAATTGTTTCGTCCATGCGCAACCGGCCGCGGCGAAAATCACGATAGGTCGCGGTTGTGCGATCAGCCATAGCGTCCATATCCGCACCGCCTCTTACCGTTCCGACGGCGACTTTGCCGAAGCTCTCACCGCCGAGCTCAAATGGGCCGACGTCAAGATCGGCAACTACGCCTGGGTCGGTGCCCACGTGTACATCGCAGGCGGCGTCACCATCGGTGACAACAGCATCGTCGGCGCCAACAGCGTGGTAACCGAAGACGTTCCCCCAGGCAGTATTTACGGGGGTGTTCCGGCGCGCCTGATCCGAGCCAAGAAGGGACTCCAATGAGTCGTTCCTGCCTCGCCTTGATTCCCGCCCGCGGCGGCTCGAAAGGCATCCCCGGTAAGAACCTGGCACCGGTTGCGGGCCGGCCACTCATCGCCTGGACGATCGAAGCCGCTCGTCAGGCGACTGGCCTGGATCGGATCGTAGTCACGACGGACAGCACCGAGATCGCTCGGGTTGCCGAGAGCTGGGGTGCCGAGGTGCCTTTCCTCCGGCCGCGGGTGCTCGCCGAAGACGACACGCCAGGCATCGATCCGGTCCTCCACGCCGTGCGCCACTTGGAGGAGAACGAGAATTATGTAAGTGACCTGGTGATGTTGCTGCAGCCG
>JBCCGX010000672.1:0-5816 GCA_039029035.1 Acidobacteriota bacterium
CAAATCGGTACGGCCTGAAAGCAACCGCGGGGTCGATGTGCGGGAAGGCGACCGCTTGCTGATGCTCAACGGCCAGCGCGTTCGCACCATCGCGGCCCTGCGCGAGCTCTACGAGGGACTGGCAGAGGGCGACGAGGTGAAGATGGCGCTGCGCCGCGACGGACAGCCTTTCCTGGTGAGCTTCGCGCGCGGCGCGGCGGGCGAAGACGGTGTCTTCGTCAACCGCCGTGGCAACAGCACCGGTGTGCGGGTCATCCGTGCCGGCGGTGACGGCGGCGACGTCGAGCTGCTGCACGAGGCCCGGGTGCTCCTGGGGGAGCAGGACGGCGAAGTCCGTGTGCTCAATCGGCTGCTCGACGAAGCCGAGCTGCACGAAGGAGACGTGGTCGTCGCGCTCAATGGCCAATCGGTCGGGAGTCTGGCCGACTTCCGCCGCCTTTACGGTACGATGCAAGTGGGCCAAGCGCTACGCTTCGAGCTGCGGCGCGACAAAGAGACCCTGGAAGTCCATCTCGACAAAGCCGAGGTGCCCGCCGGCATGATGATCCGCCGATCCGCCGACGGGCGCCGCTGATGGTTCCCTTGCAGCGTCGGCGCCTCCTGCGCTTCCTCCCGGCGATCCTCGCCGCCGGGCTGGCGGCAGCCTCCGGCGCCCAGCCCGGAACGCCTTTCAACGAGCGCGACGATCAATATCGGCTGCTCGGGCTGAAGCGGGCCAAACAATCGTTCGAGATCGCGCGCGATCAGCTGCGGCGCCAGGAGGAGTTGTTTGCCGCCGACCTGGTCTCCGCCAGTGCGCTCGATAACGCTCGGCAGGTGCTCTCGGAAGCCGAGGTCAACTATCAGCAATCACTCCTCGCGGTGCTCTTCGAGCAGCAATACGTAGCGGTGATGGCGGCGGTCAAGTACCAGGCCGAAGACGGGCGCAAACACGTTCGCCTGGGCCTCGAGAACACCTCCGGCGGTGGCGCCGAGCTGGCCCACCTGATCGATTCGGACGACACCTTGTTCCGCGCCCTCAAACCCGACGTGGTGCACGATGTTTACGTCTCCCTGGCCAACGACGACGGCGCCATCATTTCGCAGCCCTACGAGGCCAAGCTCGAAGAGCTGCGCTACCGCGAGCCGGGCTCGATCGATTTCGCCTTGCTGCAGGATGTCGATGCGGTCACTGTCCGCCTGACCTACGGCAAAAACGCCCAGCGCTCGGTCAAGATCTTCCTGCAGAAGGACGCCTCGGTCGACCAGGTGGTGGTGCAGTCCGAGCAGTTCTCACAGGAAGTCGAGCTCGGCGAATCGGCCTCCTTCGATCTTACCCTGGAGCTTTTCAGCGGACGCACCGACACCTACCAGCTGGCCGTGGCGGGGCTGCCGGGCGAGATCCATCGCTACTTCCAGGATCCGGTCAGCGGCGCCCGCCTCAGCCAGTTCAAATTCACCGAATCCACCCAGACGCGCAGCGCCGCCCTGCGGATCTTTCTGCCCGATCGCGATTCCGCCGCTCTGCCCATCGACCAGCCGATCCCGTTCTGGGTCCTGGTGATTCCCCGCCACCAGGCCGAAGAGATCGGGACCCTCAACGGACGGCCCTACAGCGCCGAAGAGATCGCTGAGCTCGGTGTCGGCACCGTGCGCCTCGAGCTCCTGCCCCGTGGCGTGGGCCGTCTGCGGGTGAAGGCGCCGAAGCTGTACTTCCCCACTCTACCCGGCGAAGAGGTGGTGGTCAGCCTGGACGTCGTCAACGAGGGCACCCGACGGCTGGACAACGTCGAGGTGGTGGCCGATCCGCCCCTCGAGTGGGGCAAGACGATCGAGCCGGCGGTGGTCGAGCGTCTCGAGATCGGCGAGGAGCGCACGGTTCGCCTGCGTCTGCAGCCGCCGAGCGACGTGACCGTCGGCAAGTACGAAACGCGCATCCGCACCACCTCGTTTTCCGACAACCAACCGATCGAAGCCGAAGACAAGACGGTCAGCGTCGAGATCAAGCCACAAGTCTCCGTCGCCCCGTCCCTGATCCTCATCCTCTTGCTCATCGGCCTCGTCCTCGGCATCGTCATCTTCGGCGTCCGCCTGGCGCGCCGATAGGAGAATCCATGGCACCAGGAGCGTCCGATCCGCACCCCTTTCTGGAAGCAGAGAACCTCACCAAGCGCTACGAAGACGGCGTCCTCGCCCTCGACCAGGTCAGCTTCCGGGTCGAGCCGGGTCAGATCTACGCCATGCTGGGCGGCAACGGCGCCGGCAAGACGACCACCATCAACCTCTTCCTGGGCTTTATCGAGCCGACCGCCGGGGACGCCCGGATCGACGGCCTCTCCACCGCCGCGGATCCTCTCGCCGCCAAGGCGAGGGTGGCCTACGTGTCGGAGAACGTGGCCCTCTACCCCCACTTCAGCGCCCTGCAGAACCTCGACTTTTTCGTCCGCCTCGGTGGCGGTAAGGCCCGGAGCCGCGAGGACCTTGCCCGGGCTCTGGATCGGGTAGGCCTCGATCGCGCGGCGCACGACAAGCGTCTCAAGGGCTACTCCAAGGGGATGCGACAGAAATGCGCCCTGGCGATCGCCATCCTCAAAGACGCTCCCGCCATTTTGCTCGACGAGCCGACCTCCGGCCTCGATCCCAAGGCCGGCATGGAGTTCACCCAGTTGCTCGGCGAGCTGCGCGACGAAGGCAAGGCGGTTCTGATGTCGACCCACGACATCTTCCGCGCCAAGCAGATCGCCGATCAAGTCGGCATCATGAATCGGGGCCGCCTGGTCGCCGAGCGCAGCCACGCGGAGCTCGAAGGTGAGGATCTGGAAGCTCTCTATGTCAGCTACATGGTAGGGCCGGACGATCAGCCGGAGGACTTCTCGGAGACGGCATGTTCGGCCTGATCGTACGCAAGGAGCTGCGCGATATTCTCGCCACGCCGCGCTTCGCCGCCACCTTCGCCGTGATCTCGCTGCTCATCCTTCTCGCCTTCCACCTCGCCGGTCACAGCTTCGAGCTTGCCCGCGAGCAGTACGAAGCGGCGAGCACCGAGAGCTTGCGCCAGATGGAAGGCCTGACGGACTGGCTCGACGTGAGCCCGCAGCTGATGCTGCCGCCGCAGCCCCTGGCCAGCCTGGTCCCCGGCATCACCAACGACGTCGGTCGCCAGATCACCGTGCGGGGCCTGGGGACCTTGCGCGCCTCCCAGAGCCGCTACAACGAGGATCCGATCTTGGCGATCTTCCGCTTCCTCGATCTGGAATTCATCTTCCAGGTGGTGCTGTCGTTGTTCGCCATCCTGTTCGCTTTTGATGCCGTCAGCGGCGAGAAAGAACAGGGGACCCTGCGGCTGGCGCTGTCAAACGCCGTCCCGCGCTCGACCTGGATCCTCGGCAAGCTCTGCGGTACCGGGCTCGCCTTGACCCTCCCGCTGTTGATCCCTCTGCTCGCGGGCGGCCTCATCCTGCTCGTCATGGGGATCCCGATGGCCGCCGGCGATTGGCTGCGTCTCGCTATGGTCCTCCTCGCCGGCTTGCTCTATGTCGGTGCCTTCCTCGGCCTGAGTATCCTGGTTTCGGCCCTCACCCACCGCTCGGCGACCTCGTTCCTGGTGCTCCTGGTGCTGTGGATCCTGGCGGTGCTCGTCGTACCGCGCAGCGCCGTCCTGCTGGCGGCTCGCTCGGTGGACGTGCCCACGGTCGACGAAGGCCTGTCACAGCTCGGTCGACTGCGCTCGCAGCTGTGGAGCGAAGACCAGCAGGCGATCGGCCAATACCTGCAAGACAACATGAGCGAGCCGGACTCGCCGGACGCGGCCAACCGCATGGTGGCCGGCTTCAACGCCTTCTTCCAGGAGCGCTCCGAAGCGCGCAGCCACCAACTCGAAGAGCTCGAGGTGCGCCTGGCGGAAGCGCGACGTAATCGCCAGGCAGTCCAGGAAAAGCTGGCCTTCGGCCTGGCGCGCCTCTCCCCTGCGGCGGCCTTCTCTATCGCCGCGACCGGTCTGGCTGACACCGCTCTCGCGCTGCCGCGCCACTACCTCGACCAGGCCAAGGCCTACAGAGAGGTCTTCGAGCGCTTTCAGAAAGAGAAGAGCGGCGGACGCAGCTCAGGCGGCATCCGCATCGCCGTCCGCGTGGCGTCGGCCGACGGGGAGACGCCCGAAGAGGAGCCGGCGATCGATCCGCGGGAGCTGCCGGCCTTCGAGTATGCCCCGCCATCCACTGCCTCGGTGGTGCGCGACACAGCACCGGACCTGGCTCTCCTGGCGCTCTACAACCTGCTGTTCTTCGCCGGCGCCTTCGTCGCCTTCCTGCGCTATGACGTGCGCTAGCCCACCGGAGACCAGACCATGCTCTTCACCCTGATCGAAAAAGAATGGAAGTCGGTTCTGCTGAGCCCCAAGTTCGCTCTCACCTTCGCCGTCACCGCGCTCCTCATCCTGCTCTCGATCGCCATCGGTATCCGCGAGTACCATGCCTTCGAGGCCCAGCAGGCTGCCGCCAAACGCCTCCTGACCGAGGAGCACCTCGAGCAGACGAGCTGGACCGGGCTCAGCACTCGAGCCTTCCGCCAAGGCGATCCACTGACCCTCTTCGTCGGCGGCGTGCACAACGACGTCGGCCGTCTGGCACGGATCAGCCCACGGCTCGATGCCCTGCTCGATCAGAGCATCTACTCCGACGACACCATCCTGGCGGTCTTCCGCGCCTTCGATCTGAGCCTCGTCGTGCAGGCCGTTCTGTCGCTCTTTGCCATCCTCTTCACCTACGACGCGATCAACGGCGAGCGCCGGGCCGGCACCCTGCGGCTGATCTTCGCCGCCGCCGTGCCGCGGGCCCACTTCGTGCTGGCCAAGTTTCTCGGCACCTGGCTCGCGCTGGCGGTTCCGCTGACCCTGCCGGTGCTGCTCGGACTGCTCGCCGTCGTCCTGGCGCGGGTCCCGTTGGAGGCCGGCCACTGGGGACGCCTCGGCCTGCTCCTCCTCGCCTCGGGCCTCTATCTCACCCTGTTCATGGCCTTCGGCATCGCCGTCTCCGCCTTGACCCGTCGCCCGTCGACATCGTTCCTCGTTCTCCTGGTGAGCTGGGTGCTGCTGGTCCTGGTCGTCCCAAGGGTCGGCCTCTTCGCTGCCGTCCGTCTGGCGCCGGTACCGACCGTGGCGGAGATCGAGAGCCAGCGCTCGGGCTTCGAGTCCCGGGCCTGGGACGACTACCGCGATCAACTGAGCGACCGTTGGGCGGCGCGGCAGACGGAGATGGCGGGGCTGGCAGCCGCCGAGCAAGAAGCCTACGAAGACGCCAATCTGTGGCGCTGGCTGGAGGAAGACGACGACGCCCGCAAGGCGGTGGAAGGCGAGATCGCCGAGCGATCCGCCGGCCTGTACGAATCCCTGCGTAACGCCAAGGCCGAGCAGGAGCGCCTCGCCCTCGCCATCAGCCGCTGGTCACCAGCCTCTGCCTACCGCCTCGCCGCGATGGGGATCGCTGGCACCGGGGTCTCCCTCAAGACCCGTTACGAGGCCGCCGCACGCGGCTACAAGGCCGACTTCAGCACTTACGTCAACGCCAACTCAGGCGGTGGTGAGATGGTGATTCGCCGCCGCAGCGGTGGCCACTCAGGCCGCTTCATGGGCGCCCAAGAGACCCTCGACCTGAGCGACATGCCGACCTTCCAGCCACCGCGGGATCTGGGCGAATCCCTGGCGCGTGTGCCGCGCGACCTGGGCCAGTTGGCGCTCCAGATCTTGCTCTGCTTCGCCACCGCGGTGGTCGCCTTCCTGCGCTACGACGTGCGTTGACTGTCTCGCTGGATGTGCCGCTGACTGTGTCGCTGAAGGTGCC